>JAHBXY010000036.1 GCA_019636275.1 Planctomycetota bacterium
CGCCGCCCGCCCGCGCGTCGGACGAGGCCGAGGCGCGGCGTGGCGATCGCGCCGCCATCGAGCCAGCGCGCGAGGTCGCCGGCCAGCGCCGCCATGCTCGGGTAGCGGGCCGCCGGGTCCTTGTCGAGGCAGCGGGCGCAGATCGCCTCCAGCCCCGGGTCCACGTCGGGCGCCAGGGCGCGCAGGGGCGGCGGCGCGCGCTCGAGGACGTCCTTCAGCACCTGCAGGATCGTGGCCCCCTCGAAGGGCGGCCGACCGGCGATCATGGCGAAGAGCGTCGCGCCGAGGGCGTAGACGTCGGCGCGCTCGTCGACGCGCTTCATGTCGTCGACCTGCTCGGGCGGCATGAACGCGGGCGTGCCGCCCTGCTCGCCCGTCCTCGTGAGCGCCTCGCGGCCTGCGTGGCGCGCGAGGCCGAAGTCGGTCAGGACGGGGCCGGCAGGCCCCAGGAGCACGTTGTGCGGCTTGACGTCGCGGTGGAGCACGCCCTGGCCGTGGGCGTGGCCGAGCGCCAGCGCCAGCGCGCGGGCGACCGCGGCCGCCTCGCGCCCCGGCAGCCGGCCGAGGCGCTCGATGCGCGCCTGGAGCGACTCGCCCTCGACGAGCTCCATGACGATGAACGGCCGCGCGCCGTCGCGCCCGTGGCCGAGGACGCGCACGATCCCCGGGTGCTGGAGGCGGGCGGCGGCCTGGGCCTCGGCGGCGAACCGACGCTCGAGGGCCTCGTCCGGGTCGTCGTGCAGGACCTTGATCGCCGCGCGGCGACCGAGGCGATCGACGGCGGCGAAGACGGCGCCCATCCCGCCCTTGCCCAGCGGGCGCTCGAGCCGGTAGCCGCCGACCTCGCGCGGGTGCATGGGCGCAGTGTGGCAGGCGCAGGGCCTGCCTACATCAACTGCTCGTCGGCCGGGACCGGGCCGGCGCTCATGAAGCGCCGGAAGAAGGAGTCCTCGCCCTCGGCGCCGACGGGGATCGCCCGCACCGACGCCGCCGACCCGTTGGCGCCGGCGTGGTGGTCGGCCGCCGGCGCCGCCGCCACGGCTTCGGCCGCGGGCGCGGCCGGGGCCAGGCCGCTCTCCGCCAGGCGCTGGTAGTACTCGTCCTGGATCTCGGTGAACCCCTCGGCCGCGCACTGGATCGGCGTGACGAGGAGCCCGGTGGCCCGGCGGACCTCGCCCAGGGCGGCGTCCTGGCTCACGTCGGGGGTCACGACGACGAGCACCGAGCCGATCTTGTCGAGCGCCAGCACCTTGCAGCGGCGGGCCACGTCCTCGGGGATGACGCGGATCGTCTCCAGCGGGATCGTCGTCTTGCGCGCGTTGATCTTCGGGATCCGCAGCCGGGCCAGGAGCGGGTAGATCAGCTCCTCCTCGGTCGGGAAGCCGGACTGGAGCAGGGCGTTGCCGAGGACGCTCGACGCCTTGCCGGAGGCCTCGAGCTCCCGTCGCAGCAGCTCCTGGGTGATCGGGCCGGCGGCGAGCAGGGCGCGGCCGATCTGCAGCTTGTCGGGCGGGATGCCGGTCATCAGCGGACCACTCGCTCCTCGGCGAACACGCGGGCGAACACGCGAGTCGCGCGCCGGCGTGTGAGCCTGGGCGGCCAGCGCGGTCTCAGGTGGTACCAGATCGGCCGGAGGGAGACAAGGCGCGTTGACGCCTGCCTCCGGCCGCTGCTATCATCCGTCCCGGTCGTAAGTCCAAGGGAGCAACGAGCCGAAGGCGAGTCTCCGAGGGCGACGGCGCCGACGACGGCCTACCGCGGGGGAACCACGCACATGGCGGGTCTCGAGATCAAGCTCACGCAGATCCAGGGCGACGACCTCTCGGCCCTCGCGGAGATGACGGGCGCCATCGACGGCAACACCGTCCCCAACTTCCAGGCGACCCTCGAGGAGATCAAGACCAAGGGCATCCGGCGGCTGGTCCTGGACATGTCCAAGATCAAGTACGTCAACTCGACCGGCCTCGGCTCGCTCGTGAAGTACGCCGACACGTTCAAGTCGTCCGGCGGCGGCATGGCGCTCATCAAGGTGCCGGCGAAGGTCAAGATCGTCATCGAGATGCTCGGGCTCAACGCCTTCTTCGACATCTGCCCCGACCTCGATGCGGCGCTGGCCGCGCTGGCCCAGGCGCAGGGCGGCGGCGGGTCGGCGCCCCCGGCGGCCGAGACGAAGAAGTCGAGCCTCCCCCCGCGCGTGGCGCCGAGCGGCTCGCACGCGACCGGCTCGTTCAAGCGCCCCGGGCCCGCGTCCGGCGCGCAGTCGGCGCCGGCGGCCCCGGCGGCCGCGCCGCAGCGGGCGAGCGGCAACGGCGGCGGCGGTGGGTTCCCGCAGGTCGTAAAGTGCGAGGGCTGCGCGGTGCAGGTCGAGGTGACCTCGGCCGGCAACTGGAAGTGCCCCCGCTGCTACACCTTCGTCTCGGCGCGCCCGGACGGCGTCGTGCGCTTCACCCGCAGCGACAAGCCGGTGCCGCTGAACCTCTCGCTGGCGGCCACGCAGGACTGCGGCGAGGGCCTCGTGCACCTGGTCACGTCGGTGTGCCAGACGGCCTTCAACAACGGGCAGAAGCTCGAGAGCCTGCGGCTCGCCGTCCACGAGGTGGCCACGGTGATGGCGCAGTCGGTCTACCCGAACAACCCGCAGGGCGTCTACCACGTGAGCATCGAGCGCCAGCAGGGCTGGGTGCAGATCCGCTTCGCCGATGCCGGCGCCACGATCGAGAGCGGCCGCGCGGCCCAGTACTTCCCGCACGCGCACCGGCAGATGAGCGAGTTCGAGTGCCGCCCGCACCCCACGGGCGGCAACATGATCCGCTTCGTCCAGCGGGCGTGACCGCGGCGGACCTCCCGCCCGCGTCGTGATAGAGCGCGCCTCGCCGGCGGTGCAGGCGCGGCGCCGAGGGCGAGCCTCGTCAAGGAACGGGAAAGGCACCTCGCTGGCCGCTGGTTCCCCCACCGGCAGTGGTCCTCGGTCCCTGCCCCCCACGCGCGGGAGCATCCCTCCGCCCCCCGGGCGCCCCGTCGCGTGCGAGGATGATGCAGGTGACCCGACCGTTGCGGTCGCCAGGGCACCGGTCTATAGATAACTCCCCAATCGTCGGCGGCCGCCGGCGTGCCTTCCCCCCCTCTCTCGACGAGGTGACGCCGATGGGCGTGAGCGCGGACGTGCTGCGGACCTGGACGGTCGCGGACTCGGCGGAGCTGTATGGCATCCGCAACTGGGGCAAGGGCCTCTTCTCCGTCAGCCCCACGGGGACGCTCGTCGTGCACCCCAGCGCGATCCCGGCGGACGACCCGGCCGCGAGCAAGGACAACCCCGGCGGGCCAGGGATCGACGTCAAGGAGCTCGTCGACGACCTGATCAAGCGCGGCATCTCGTCGCCGCTCCTGCTCAGGTTCCCGGACATCCTCGCCCGCCGCATCACCGCGCTGAACGAGGCCTTCACCCGCGCCATCAAGGACAACGACTACCGCGGGCAGTACCGCGGCGTCTACCCGATCAAGGTCAACCAGGACCGCCTGGTCGTGGAGACGATCGTCAACGCCGGGGCGTCCTTCCACTACGGCCTCGAGGCGGGCTCCAAGCCCGAGCTCCTGGCCGTGATCGCCCTGCTGACCGACCCCGACGCCCTGGTGATCTGCAACGGCTACAAGGACGCCAGCTACGTCGAGACGGCGCTCCTGGCCTGCAAGCTCGGGCTGCACGTGATCATGGTCGTCGAGAAGCCGACCGAGCTGAAGCTCATCCACGAGGTGTCGCGGCGCCTCGGGATCACGCCGCACATCGGCATCCGCATCAAGCTCTCCGCCCGCGGCGCGGGCCGCTGGGAGCAGTCGGGCGGCGACCGCTCCAAGTTCGGCCTGTCGTCGCGCGAGCTCATGGAGGCCGTGAGCTACATGAGGGAGCACGGGCTCCTGCCCTGCTTCGAGCTCCTGCACTTCCACCTCGGCAGCCAGATCTCGGCCATCAAGAGCGTCAAGAACGCCCTGCGCGAGGCGGCGCGCTTCTACGTCGAGCTCATGAGCAGCGGCGCCGCGCTGAAGTACGTCGACGTCGGCGGCGGCCTGGGCGTCGACTACGACGGCTCGCAGACGAACTTCAGCTCCTCCATGAACTACACCATGCAGGAGTACGCCAACGACATCGTCTACGGCCTGCGCGAGATCTGCAACGAGGCGGGCGTCCCGCACCCGACGATCGTCACCGAGTCGGGCCGCGCCGTGACGGCGCATCACGCCGTGCTCATCGTCGACGTCCTGGGCGTCAACGCCCTGGCGCCGCGCATGCCGGAGCGCCTGCCGGAGGACGCCGAGCCGACCGTGCGCCGCCTGTGGGAGGCGCAGCAGGGGCTGACGCGCAAGAACTACATGGAGACCTACCACGACGCGCTCGACCTCAAGGAGGAGGCGCTCCAGCTGTTCAACCTGGGGCACCTGTCGCTCTCGCAGCGCGTCTGGGCCGAGAGCGTCTTCTGGGCCCTGTGCGAGCGCATCCTGCGCATCGTGCGCGACTCGAGCCACGTGCCCGACGACCTGGAGGGCCTCGAGAAGGCCATGTCGGACACCTACTTCTGCAACTTCTCGGTGTTCCAGTCGCTCCCCGACTCGTGGGCGGTCGAGCAGCTCTTCCCGGTGGCGCCGATCCACCGCCTGAACGAGAAGCCCATCCGTCGCGGCGTGCTCGCCGACATCACCTGCGACTCGGACGGCGAGATCTCGCGCTTCATCGACCTCAAGGACGTCAAGGACGTCCTCGAGCTCCACGAGCTGCGCCCGGGCGAGGACTACCACCTGGGGATCTTCCTCGTCGGCGCCTATCAGGAGATCCTGGGCGACATGCACAACCTGTTCGGCGACACGAACGAGGTGCACGTCTCCTGCTCGCCCGGCGGCGGCTACAAGATCGAGCACGTCGTCGCCGGCGACACCGTCGAGGACGTCCTCAAGTACGTCGGCTTCGACCGCAAGGACCTCGTCGCGCGCCTGCGCCGCGCCTCGGAGGAGGCGCTGCGCACCAAGCGCATCACCTTCGAGGAGAGCAAGCACCTGATGCGGCTCTACGACCAGGGGCTGTCGGGCTACACGTACCTGGAGGAGGCCACGTAGCCGCCTTGAGGTCCGCACCCCGCTCGCGTAGGCTCGCGCGCCGAGGGGGTGGACCATGGGTCGCGGCGAGGTGGTCGTCCTGGGCGCGCTCGGCGGACTGACCCTGCTCCTGGCGCCGGCGGCGCTCGAGGCGCAGGGGCGGCGCGCGGGGCTCGTCGGCTGCCAGAACCATCTGCGGCAGCTCGGGCTGGCGGCGATCCAGTACGCCGACGACAAGCGCTTCTTCCCGCACGTGGGCCCGATCCGCGAGCTCGACGGCGGCTACACGACGAACACCTCGACGAAGGTCGCCCGGGCCCTCCTGTGGTTCGGCTACCACGACGACCCCGAGCGCTTCGTCTGCCCCGAGGCGAAGGACGACGAGGCGCTCGAGGTCCTCCGGCCGGCGCGGGAGAACATGCGCCGCTGGTTCTGGGCGCAGGACCAAGAGAAGGCCAGCGTGACGCGGAGCCCGTTCGTCGACGGCGCGGCGGACCCGGCGCTCCGGGAGACCGGCGAGCTGTCCTACGGCTGGACCCGCCGCGGCCTGAACTCGAACGTCCGCTCGGCGGCCCTCCTCGCGGCCGACCGGACCCGCGCGAACCACGGCGACGGCTGGTCGGTGCTCCAGGCCGACGCGACCGTCGACCTGCGGCGGGAGGAGGCGGCCCTGGCGGCGGCCCTGGTCGCCACCGAGGGCCAGAGCGCGGGCTACCTGGGGATCCAGGGGCCGGACGATCCGCCGCCGGCGGTGGCAGGTGGGCCCCCCGGGCCGCCCCCCGCGTGGGCCGGCCGCCACGCCGACGCGACGGTGTCGCTCACTCTCGAGGCGCGGCGAGGCGGGAAGTTCCAGGGCGAGCTCGTCGTCGACGGCGCCGCGTTCCCGGTCCGCGGCGCCGACCGCGGCGGCCGGCTCGAGGGCTCGTTCGTCGCCGACGGCGAGACCTACACCTTCACGGCCGCCCTCGATGGCGGCGCGCTCGTGCTGACCTCGGGCCGGCGGACCTACCGCCTCGCCCGGCGCTGAGGTGTGCTCGACGGCTGCGGCCGCGGATGCTGGTCACCGGGACTCGGCCGCGAGAGTCGATGAACTTCATGCGCTCTGAGCTGAGCGGAGGACGACCATGGCGCGCTTCGACCGACCCTTCCCCGGCCTCGTCCTCCTGGGCGGCCTCCTCGCCCTGACCCTCGCCTCGGCCCAGGAGCGCAACCCGCTCGAGCGGGGTGACCGCCCGCCGGCCGGGCGGCGGGGGAACCCGCTCGACCCGGACCCGGCCTGGGCCGGCGTGTTCGTGGACGCCGAGCGGCGGGTCGCCGTCGCCCTCCTGCCTCACGAGACGGACGCCGGCCGCTTCGAGGGGCTGCTCGTCATCATCCCCGACCGCGAGGAGTTCGAGGTGACGGGCGAGGTGAAGGGCGACCTGCTCGAGGGGACCTTCGGGCAGCCCCGCGCGGCGGAGCGCTTCCCCTTCTCGATCCGCCCGGGGAAGGACGGGACGCTCGAGCTGACCTCCGGCGCGAGCGTCTACACCCTGCAGCGCGACCCGAACGCCCCCTCGGTCGGCAGGCTGCGCCGGGAGCTGGGCCAGCGCGGCCGCGCGCGGGCCGACGGGAACGAGGCGGCCGCGGTCGGCGCGCTGAAGACGCTGAACACCGCGCAGACGATCTTCCGCGAGGGCGACAAGGAGGGGGACGGGGAGCTCGACTACGGCACGCTCGAGGAGCTCTCCGCGACCCAGCTCATCGACTCGGTGCTCGGCAGCGGGCAGAAGCAGGGCTACCGCTTCGCCTGCCGCCCGTCCACGACCACGCCGGAGTTCCTCTGGTGGGCCACGGCCGCGCCCGTCGAGCCGGGCGTGAGCGGCAGCCGCTACTTCGTCACCAACCACGCCGGGGTGATCTACTACTCGACGCGGCGACCGTTCGAGGTCGACCCGTCCACCTGCGCGATCCCGCCGCACGGCGTCGTGCTCGGGAAGGCGGAGCCGGCCGAGGAGCCGCAGCGAGGCCGCTGAGCCGCGTCAGGTCGGAGTTCGCCGGGCGCCCAAGAGCGCGGCCAGCGCCGGCGCAGGATCCAGAACAGCTCGCACCGTCGCACGCGCCCGTGGCCGCGTTCTCGCCGGACCGGGCGCGGGTGGCCTTCGGCGACAGCGCCCTGCGCGTGTGCCGGCCCGACGGCGGGCTCGCCGGCGTCGACCGCGAGGCCTACGCCCTCGGGGCCCTGGCCTTCTCGCCCGACGGCCAGCTCCTGGCCGCCGGGGGCTACGGCAACGTCCTGCGCGTCTACCGGGTCCCGGCTACGCGGTGACCTTCGGCCCGGCCTGCTGCACGGCCGGCGGGGCGACCGAGGCGTAGGCCTCGAAGTTCTTGGCGAAGCGGCGGGCGAGGTCCTGCGCCTTGTCGTCGTAGGCCTCGGGCGACTTCCACGTGCGACGCGGCTCGAGCACCTCGCTCGGCACGCCGGGGCAGGACTCGGGCACGGCGAAGCCGAACAGCGGGTCCTTGCGCATGGGCACGTTGTCGAGCGCGCCCGAGAGCGCCGCGCGCACGAGGGCCCGCGAGTGGGCGATCTTCATGCGCGCGCCCACGCCGTAGGGGCCGCCGCTCCAGCCGGTGTTCACCAGCCACGAGGTCGCCTTGTGCTTGGCGAGCTTCTCGCCCAGGAGCTTGGCGTAGACCGCCGGGTGCAGGGCCATGAACGGCGCGCCGAAGCAGGCCGAGAAGGTCTCCTTCGGCTCGGTCACGCCGCGCTCGGTGCCGGCGATCTTCGCCGTGTAGCCGCTGATGAAGTGGTACATGGCCTGCTCGGGCGTGAGCCGCGCGATCGGCGGGAGCACGCCGAACGCGTCGCACGTGAGCATGATGATGTTCTTCGGGTGCGTCCCGCGGCCCGAGGGGATCGTGTTGGGGATGAAGTCGATCGGGTAGCTGGCGCGCGTGTTCTCGGTCAGGGCGCGGCTGTCGAGGTCCAGCCGGCGCGAGGCGGCCTGGAAGGGCACGTTCTCGAGGATCGTGCCGAAGCGGCGCGTCGTGGCGTAGATCTCGGGCTCCGCCTCGGGCGAGAGGTTGATCACCTTGGCGTAGCAGCCGCCCTCGAAGTTGAACACGCCGTCGTCCGACCAGCCGTGCTCGTCGTCGCCGATCAGGCTGCGCTCGGGGTCGGCCGAGAGCGTCGTCTTGCCCGTGCCCGACAGGCCGAAGAACAGGGCCGTGTCGCCCTTCGGGCCGACGTTGGCCGAGCAGTGCATGCCGAGGACGCCGCGCTGCGGGAGGAGGTAGTTGAGGACGGTGAACACCGACTTCTTGATCTCGCCCGCGTAGAGGCTCCCGCCGATGAGCACCATGTTGCGCGTGAAGCTGATGGCGATGAACACCTCGGAGCGCGTGCCGTCGACCCCGGGGATCGCCTTGAGGTTGGGCGTGTGCAGCACCGTGAACTGCGGCTTCCACCCGTCGAGGACCTTCGGGTCCTCCTCGCGGACGAACATGTTGCGCGCGAAGAGCGAGTGCCAGGCCATCTCGGTCACGACGCGGATCGGCAGCCGCTGCGCCGGGTCGGCGCCCGCCCAGCAGTCGGTCACGTAGACGGGGCGGCCCTGGAGGAAGGCCTCCTGGCGGGCGAGCAGGCGGTCGAACTGCGCCGGCTCCATGGGCACGGCGCCCTTCCACCAGATCTTGTCCTTGCTCGCCTCGTCCGAGACGATGAACTTGTCGTTGGGCGAGCGGCCCGTGTACTGCCCCGTGCGGGCGACGAGCGGCCCCTCGAGCGCGAGCTGCGCCTCGCCGTTCCTGATGGCCTCCTCGTACAGCTCCGCGACGCCGAGGTTGAGATGCGCCGCGCGGACGTTGGTGAGGACCGTCCCGGTCAGGTCGAGCTTCACGATGGCACTCCGGAATGGGGGGGAGCGGAGACGCTACGGCAGGTCGCCCCGACGCACAAGCGGGCAGCCGCGCCGCTGGCGCCGGAGCGGCCTGGGTGGCCGCTTCGGGGCTATCCCCCCACCCCAGGCTAGCGCTCGACCGCCCCGCGGGGAAGGCCCCCGCGCCACGGCTGGCCCGGCTGGCCGCCAGCCGCCGGCCGCCGGAGCGAGCGTTGGGGACGGCGGGTCGCGCGCGAGGCGCCGCCCCCTCGCGAGCGCGTCACTCAGCGAAGACGCACCTCGTGGTCGGAAGGCCGACGTGGGCGTCTCGCCCTCGCCACAGGACGACCTCTGGCTCCCAGCCGCCGGAGCGAGCGATGGGGACGGCGCTCCGGGACGGGTGCGTCGGAGCGGGTCGTGCGCCAGGCGCCGCCCCTCGCGAGCGCATCACGCATCGATCGTGCGCCAGGCGCCGCCCCTCGCGAGCGCATCACGCATCGATCGTGCGCGAGGCGCCGCCCCTCGCGAGCGCGTCACTCAGCGAAGACGCCAGCGGCGGAGGGCGGCCGCGAGGACCTCCTCGTGGTCGAAGGCCGGCGTGGGCGTCTCGCCCTCGCCGCGCAGGACGACCTCGTGCGGGCCGGCGAGCTCCACCTCGAACCACGCGGCGCGGTCCGCCTCCTCCTCGGCGTTTCGGACCGGTGGCGCCTGCGCCTCGGTGACCACGGCCAGATACGCCACGGTGACGACGCGCGTCCGCGGGTCGCGGGCCGGGGCGCCGAACGCGCCCACCTGCACGAGGACCAGGTCCGGGCTGCCGATCCCGGTCTCGGCCCACAGGGTCCGCCGCGCCGCCGTCTCGAGGTCGTCCTCGAGGCGCACGAAGCTGCCCGGGATCGCCCAGCAGCCCTGGTAAGGGGGCCTCGCCCGCCGGTGCAGCAGCACGCGCGGGGGCGCCCCGGGCGGCGCGTGCAGGACGACCACGTCGACGGTCAGCGACGGCCGGCGGTGCTCGCTCGGCCGGTAGCGGCGCAGCAGCAGCGGGTCGTCGGGGGCCGTCGACGTCGTCGGGCGCCCCTCGAGGAAGTCGTCGACGGCGTCGGCCAGCGCCGTGCCGTGGGGGTAGCGCGCGTCGCGGTCGGGCGCCATGGCCCGCAGGCAGATCGCGTCGAGGGCGCTGGGGACGTCGTCGCCCGCGGCGCTGGGGAGCGTCGGCGGGATCCCCCACGTGACCCGCCACAGCACCTGCGACGTGGTCCCCTCGTGCGGCAGCTTGCCCGTGAGGAGCGTGTAGAGCGTCCCGCCGAGCGCGTAGACGTCGGCACGCGCGTCGAGCGGCTCGCCCGTGGCCTGCTCGGGCGCCATGTAGGCGGGCGTGCCGATGATCGTGCCGCTCTGGGTCAGGGCGCGCAGCGACACCGGCGCGCCGTCGCCGTCCGGGGGCGCCGTGGGGAGCTCGGGGAGGTCCTCGAGGGCCGGCGCCCAGCCGCTCGTCTTGGCCAGGCCCCAGTCGAGGACGTGCACCTCGCCGAAGCGCCCGACCATGATGTTGCCCGGCTTGAGGTCGCGGTGGACGAGCCCGCGCTCGTGCGCGTAGCCCACGGCGCGGCAGGCCTGCACGAAGGCCTCGAGCGCGCGGAAGAGCGTCAGCCGCTCCGGCCGGTGGCGGTCGCGCGTCCAGCCCTCCTCGGCCAGCTCGGCCAGGGTCCGCCCCTCGACGAGGCGCATCGTGTAGTAGACGAGCGGGCCGTCGGGGCGCGCGTCGTCGCGGCCGACCTCGAACACCGGCATGATCGCCGGGTGCTGCAGGCGCGCCGTGACCCGCGCCTCCTCGAGGAAGCGGCCCAGGAGGTCGGGGTCGGCGGCGACGTGGCGCTGGAGCGTCTTGAGCGCCACCTGCCGGCCGAGCGTCTGGTCGACGGCGCGGTAGACGATCCCCATGCCGCCGCGGCCGAGCTCGTGCACGAGCAGGTAGCGGCGGTCGATGAGCGTCGACGGCGGCAGCGGCGGCTCGGGCGGGCGCTCGCCCCCGGCGCGCTCCACCGTGTGGGCGAGGTCCGGGCGCACTCGCGTCTCGGGCGCGCCCTCACCCGCCCCACCCTCGCCCGCGTCGAACGGCGGCAGGACGACCGTCACGCGTCCCCGGCGGGGGCGGCCCGCAGCCACAGCCGGCGGCCCTCGCGCCGCGCGACCTCGAGCCTGCCCTCCGCCGCCAGGGCGTCGATCAGCCCGGCGGCGACCTCCTCCGAGAGCACGACCGAGCCCCAGGCCAGCACGTGCTCGGTGACCTCGTCCAGCCCCACCTCGACCGGCGCGCCGCCTCCCGCCGCGAGCCGGGCGTCGACGAGGCCGCGTACGGCGCGGCCCACGAGCGTCGGCGCGACCGTACGGCCGTCGATGCTGATGAACACCGGCTCGCTCGCGCGGGCGTCGAGCAGGTCGGAGGCCAGACGGACGAGGTCGTCCTCGGAGGCAGCCATGGGCCCATCATATCCCCGGGCGCGGCCCCGCGGTTACGCTCTCCCGCGTGCCCGAGCCGGTGCCCGAGCTGAAGGACGCGCCGCCGCGCGACCGCTTCCTGGCGACCGCCGCGCTCTACGCGGCGCTGGTCGTGGCCGTGTTCGCGCACCAGCTCTTCCCCGAGCTGGGCGCCCGCGGCGTCCTCGCCGACGCGGAGGTCCTGTCGGCCGAGCTGCACGCGACCGACGAGACGCCCTGGGGGCTCGGGCGCCTCGAGCCCTACTGCTACCGCCCGCTGTTCCGCGCCCTGGTCCTGGGCGCCTGGGGGGCGCTCGGCGGCGTCCCCGAGACGTTCTACGGCGTGTTCGTCACGCTGAGCGCGCTCTCGCTCCTCGGCGCGGCCTGGGCGTTCGACGCGCTCCTGCGCGCGCAGGGCTTCGCGCCGCGCGACGCGGCCGCCGGCGTGGCGCTCTTCCTGCTCGGCTTCCCCGTGCTCTTCGCCTACGACGTGCCGATCCACACGCGCGAGGACCTGCTCGGCTACGCGCTCATCGCCGTGACGCTCCTGTTCGTCGCCCGCGACCGGCCGGTCGAGGTGGCCCTCCTGGGCGCGCTCGGGGCCACGGTGCGCGAGACGTGCCTCCTGGGCGTCCTGCCCTTCGCGCTCGTCTCGCGGCGCCCGTGGCGCGAGCGGCTCCTGGTCTACGCGCCGGGCGGCCTCGTGTGGCTCCTCGTGCGCCTGGTCCAGGCGCCGCCCGGCGGGTC
Organism: Planctomycetota bacterium; assembly: GCA_019636275.1. Taxonomy (GTDB): domain Bacteria; phylum Planctomycetota; class J058; order J058; family J058; genus JAMLIC01. Next base: position 12,168 of record JAHBXY010000036.1, read on the forward strand.
CGACTACGACTACGTGGCCGTGAGCACGCGGCCGCTGCTCGAGCGCCCGGGCGAGGCGGCGCTCTACCTGTTCGCCACGTTCGGCGCCCTGTGGATCGCCGCCGGGCTGCGCCTGTGCTGCGACCCCCGCCCGCCGCGCCACCCGCTCCTGGCGCGCCGCGTGTGCCTGGTGGCCCTGGCGGCGGTCGCCGCGACCGGCTGGACCATGGGCATGATCCGCGAGGCGCGGATCACGTACGTCCTCTTCCCGTTCGTCGTCGCGCCGGCGCTCGACCTCTTCACCTCCCCGCGCGCGGCGCGCCTGGCCCGCGCGCCCGCCGCCTGGGCGGCCGGCCTGGCCGTCGTCCTCGCGGGCGCCGGCGGGCTCGCCTGGCTGGCGGCCGACGCCGAGGCGCGCGTCCCGCGCCTGCGCGGGGTGATCGGCGACGAGTTCCACCCGGGCGTGCTGCAGGTGCTCGAGGTGCCCGAGGACGACGGGAGCGTGCGCCTCCTCGAGGAGCCGGTCTTCGCCTCCTTCGGCAACGGCCCGCACGTCCTCCTGCACCTCGCGGCGAGCGCCTTCCTCCTCGCCGGCTGGCGAGCCACGCGCGACGCGGGGGCGAAGGCCGCGTGAAGGTCGACTTCGGCCGCACGGCCGCCGACTACGCCCGCCACCGCGCCGGCTTCCCGCCGGAGCTGCCCGCCCGCCTGCAGGCCCTGGGCGTCCTGCGCCCGGGGCTCCGCGCGCTCGACGTCGGCGCCGGCACGGGCGCGCTGGCCCGCTGGCTGGCCGGCGCGGGCTGCCGCACGACCGCCCTCGACCCCGCCCGGGCCATGCTCGCCCAGGGCCGGACGCTCGACGAGGGGCTCGCCATCGCGCGCGTCGTCGGCGTGGCCGAGCGACTGCCGGTGGCGACGGCCAGCCTCGACCTCCTGACCGCCGGGCAGTGCTGGCACTGGTTCGACCGGCCCGCCGCGGCCGCCGAGGCGCGCCGCGTCCTGCGGCCGGGCGGGGCGCTCGTGATCGCGCACTTCGACTGGGTCCCGCTGCGGGGCAACGTCGTCGAGGCCACCGAGCGCCTGGTCCTGACCCACAACCCGGCCTGGACCGGCGCCGGGACGACCGGCCTCTACCCGGCCTGGCTGGCCGACGCGGCGCTGGCGGGCTTCGTCGACCTCGAGACCTTCTCGCTCGACGTCCCCGCCGTCTACACGCGCGAGGGCTGGCGCGGGCGGATCCGCGCCTGCGCCGGCGTCGGCGCCAGCCTCCCGCCCGACGCCGTCGCGCGCTTCGACGCCGACCTCGCGGCCCTGCTCGCCGCCGACTTCCCGGACGACCCGCTCGTCGTGCCGCACCGCCTGTGGGCCGTCGTCGCCCGGGCCCCGGGCGGATAGCATCGCGCGCATGCTCCGACGCCACCGCGCCGGCCCGGGCTGCCTGGCCGCCGCCCTGCTCCTGGGCCTCCTCCTGCTCCTCTACGGGCTGTTCACGGGCCCGCGCGACCTCGACGCCTACCCGCCGGCGGCGACGTCGCCCTACCGCCTCCCCTGGCCGGGCGGGGTCACGCGCCTGTGCGTGCAGGGCAACCGCGCGGTCGTCAGCCACCGGGCCGACGACGGCGAGGTGGCCTGGGACTTCGCCATGCCGGTCGGGTCGCCGGTCGTCGCCGCGCGCGGCGGGCGCGTCGCGCGCGTGGTCGTCGAGCACACGCGCCGGGGCACCGACGCGCCGAACAACCTGATCGCGATCGACCACGGCGACGGGACGAGCGGCTGGTACCTGCACCTCGAGCAGGGCGGCGCGCTCGTGGCCGTGGGCGACGTGGTCCGGCAGGGCCAGCCCATCGGCCGGAGCGGCAACGTCGGGCGGAGCCTGCTCCCGCACCTCCACTTCCACGTGCGCGGGCCGGACGGGACGACGCAGCCGATCGCCTTCGCCGACGTGCCGCGCCACCGCGGCGTGCCGCGGATGCTCTGCCGCTACACGTCAGGCAATTCGACGCGGTAGGGCGGTTTTGTCCGGCGCCGCAGGACGTGCACGCCGGCACGGGCGATGCAATGGTGTGGGGACGGAGGAGGCCATGCCGCTCGACCACTGCAGCGCCCACGGGGTCAAGGCCACGAGCAAGTGCTTCTCGTGCCACAAGCCCACCTGCCCCCAGTGCCGGCCGCGCGACGACACCTGCTCGGAGCGCTGCTACCAGGCGCGCCAGCGCTTCGCGACGACGCACGTGCCGCCGCGGCCGCCGCGGCCCTACCTGAGCATCTTCACGCTCGCCGGCCTGGCGGCCGCCGCCTACGCGGCTGCGCGCTACCTGGGCTACATCCCGGGGTAGTGGCGCAGGCGCCGCTCGCGCAGGCGCTCCGCCACCTGCGCCGCGTCGCGCGGGCGGTCGTCGGGCTCCTTCTCCAGCAGGCGGTGCACGAGCGCCGCCACGTCGGCCGGGCACTCCGGGCGCACGCGGTGCAGCGCCGGCGGGTCCTCCTCGAAGAGCTGGCGCACGAGGTCGGGGCCGGGGGCGAACGGCGGGCGCCCGGCGATCGCGTGGTAGAGCGTGGCCCCGAGCGCGTAGAGGTCGGCCGCCGGGCTGACGTGCTTGGCGTCGGTCGCCTGCTCGGGCGCCACGTAGGTGAGCGTGCCCATGCCCGTGCCCGACGCCGTGAGGGTCGTCTCGCCCGCGACCTTGGCCACGCCGAAGTCGGCCAGCTTGACCGTCCCGGCCGCGTCGAGGAGCACGTTGGCGGGCTTGACGTCGCGGTGCACGACCCCGGCCCGGTGGGCGGCCGAGAGCGCCAGGGCCAGCTCCTCGCCGGCCTTCAGGGCCGCGGGCAGCGGCAGCGGGCCCGCCTTCAGGGCCGCCTCGAGCGAGCGGCCCTGCACGAGCTCCATGACCAGGTAGACCTGCCCCTCCTCGACGCGCACGTCGAGCACCTGCACGACGTGCGGCGAGTCGACGCGCACGCGCGCCTCGCGCGCGAAGCGCGCCGCGGCCGAGGCGTCGAGGCGCTGGGCCAGGGCCTTGATCGCCACGAGGCGGCCGCTGGCGCGGTGGCGGGCGGCGAAGACGGCGCCGAAGCCGCCGCGCCCGAGCTCGGCCAGGCGCTCGAACTCGTCGCGCACGCGCGCCGGCGCCGGCGCGGCGACGACGCGCAGGCGGTGCCCGCCGACCTCCACCAAGTCGCCCGGGCGCAGGGGCGCCGGGGCCCCGGCGGTCAGCGGCGCGCCGTTGACGCGCGTGCCGTTCTTGCTCCCGAGGTCGGTGACGGTCAGGCCCTGGGCGTCGAGGGCGAAGGCCGCGTGGTGCCGCGAGCAGCCCTCGTCGCGCAGCGGCAGGCCGGCGTCCTCGGCGCGCCCCGTGACGACGCGCTGCCCGGGCGCGAGCGCCAGCCGGCGCCCGGCCTCGACCCCCGCCTCCACCAGCAGCTCGGCCTGCACTAGTGGGACCGACGGCTGCGGCCGCGGATGCCGGGCGACGGGGGGCGCGCGCGGCCGATAGGATCCGGCGATCGATATCGGCCGCGCGCGCCCCCCCCTCGCCTCGGCCTCCGCGCCCTCGCCTCGCTCATGGCTCCATTCCCCCCGTGGGTTCGAGCGTGTCGATCACGAGTTTGCCCGTTCGAGGACAAGGGCCCTAGTCCCGGGGTCGCCGCGCGCGGCGCACATCGGCCTCGACGCGGTCGTCGAGCGCGCCGCGCGTGTCGCCGCGCCGCTCGCGCACGCGCGCGCGGGCCTCGAGCGGCGCCGGGTCGTCGGGGGCCAGGCGCACGGCGCGGGTGTAGCGCTCCTCGGCGCCGGCGAGGTCGCCCGCGCGCTCGAGCGCCTCGCCGCCGGCGAGCTCCGCCTCGGCCGCGCGCGCGGCCAGCTCGCGCAGCTGCGCCTGCGTCTCGTCGAGGCGCGCCTCGGCCCGCCGCCAGAGCGAGAGCCCGACCGCGGCCACGAGCGCGAGCGCCAGCGCCACGCCGGCGAGCGCCGGCACGAGCAGGCCCGGCCGCGCGCGCGGCGCCTCGGGGTCGTCGTCGTCGTGCGGCGCCGCCGGCGCCGGCGCCGGCTCGTCCTCGACGGCCGCCTGCTCGAAGACGTCGATCCGGCCCAGCGCCGGCTCGCGCCGCGCGCCGCTGCCGGCGAGGGTCGGGTTCTTGCGCGAGCTGCTGGCGTCCAGCCGCCCGCTGCGGCTGCCGCGCGCCAGCGGCGGCTCCGCCTGCGGCGCCTCGCCGCGGCGCCGCTGCGACTCCTCGAGGCCGGCCAGGCCGCCGCGCAGGACGCCCTCGAGGTCGTCGGCGAGGGCGGCCGCGCTCGGGTGGCGCGCCTCGCGCTCCTTGGCCACGGCGCGCATGACGACGGCCTCGACGCCGGGCGGGAGCCCCGCCTTGACCTGCCCGAGCGGGCGCGGGGGCTCCTTGAGGATGCGCATGACGAGCCGCTCGTCCTCGTCCTCGCCGTAGGGGAGCTCGCCCGAGAGCGCCTCGTAGAGGGCCACGCCCAGGCCGTAGACGTCGCAGCGGCGGTCGAGGGCGGCGTTGCCCTTGGTGATGTACTCGGGCGCCATGTAGGCCAGGCTGCCGAGGATCTCGCCCTCGGTGGTCAGGCTGGTGCTCTCGCTCCTGTTCTTGGCGATCCCGAAGTCGACGAGGAACGGCTCGCCCTGGCGGTCGATCACGATGTTGCCCGGCTTCACGTCGCGGTGCACGATCCCGTGCTCGTGCGCGTAGTGCAGGGCGCGGGCGATCTTGCTCCCGACCGTCAGCAGCTGCTCGGGCGTGAGCGCGCCGCGGCGGCCGAGGAGCTCGAGCGACACGCCGGGGACGAAGTCCATGGCCATGAACACGAGGCCGCTCTGCTCCTCGATCGCGTGGGCCTGCACGATGTGCTCGTGGCGCAGGCGCGCGACGGCGCGGGCCTCGCGGCGGAAGCGCTCCTTGTCCTCCTGCGAGGCGAGGTCGTGCGACGGGCGGAGGAACTTGAGCGCCACGTGGCGATGCAGGTCGGCGTCCCAGGCCTTGTAGATCACGCCCATGCCGCCGCGGCCGACCTCGCCCAGGACCTCGTAGCGGCCGAGGCGCGGGTTGCGTTGCCGGTGCTCCTGGAGCATGCGGTCGGCCTGCGGCCCGCCGCCGGAGATCGCGTCCTCGACCGTGAGCGGGGCCCGCTCGTCCGACGGCATGAGGCGCCGCCCGCAGCGCAGGCACAGGCACGTGCCGGGGCCGCGGAACAGGAGCGCGTTGTAGCGCGTCTGGCACAGCTCGCACTCGGCGATCGTCACGCCCTGGCGGGCGAGGAGCGCGCGCACGGCGGGCCGCGAGGCCAGGTCGTGGTCGACGAGGATCTCGCCCAGGCGGCGGAAGTCGCCCTCGAGGTAGTACTGCCGCTGGACGCGCAGGACCTCGTCGAGGCGCTTGCCGTCGACGAGGCGGGTCTGGCGGGCGAGCTCTCCCAGGGTCGGCGCGGTCACGGGCGGCAGGAGCCGCAGGATACCCGGCGCGCGCCGGCCGGGCGACCGGCGGCCGGTATCCTGGGCGGGGATGACGATCCGCATCGCCCCGCGCGGCGGGCCGGCGACGTGCCCCTACTGCCACGACGCGCTCGACGCCACGGCCGTGGCCTGCCCGGGCTGCGCCGTGGGGTACCACGACGAGTGCGCGGCGACGTTCGGCCGCTGCGCGATCATCGGCTGCCGCGTGCCGCTGGACGTGACCGGCCCCGAGGCGGCGCCGCTGCCGCGCCTGGTGGCCGTGGCCGCGCGCCTGGCCACGCTCTCGGCCGCCGACCTGGGCGCGCTCGGCGACGACGCCGAGGCCTTCGTCGTGGCCCTGCTGCCGGGGGCGCCCGACGACGCCGACGCCGCGGCCGCCGTGGGCGAGCTCCTCGGCCAGACCGCCTACGACGGCCGGCTGCGCCTGACCTCGCCCGCGCCCGAGCCGCTCGTGCGCGTGCGCGGGCGGGCGGCGGCCGAGGCGGTCGTGACCCGGCTGGCCGGGCGGCGCGTGCGGGCCGTCGCCCTGCCGCTGGCGGCGCTCGCGCGCCCGCTGGCCCGGATCGACGCGGGCGAGGTGGCGCCGGGGGAGCCGCCGCGGCGGGTCGTCGACGGGTCCGGGTGGGACGTGCCGCTGCCGCGGGCCGCCGAGCGGCTGGTCGTCGCCGTGCAGCTCGTCGAGGTGAAGCCGCGCGAGGAGACGACGAACCTGTGGTCCGACGCGCGCGGGCGCAAGACCAAGCCGAAGACGCGCCGGACCCTGGAGCGCCGCACCGAGCCCGGCGCGCTCGTCTTCGGCCGCGCCCCGGGCGACCCGGTGCTCCTGCGGCGCGACCTGTCGCGCCTGAGCGGCTGCCGCGAGCCGACGACCTTCGGACGCTGGGCGCGGGTCCTCGAGGAGGTCTCGCGCGGCGCCGCGGTCCTGCGCCTCGAGGGCGGCGCGGCGCAGGTGCTGCTCACGCGCCGGCGGCCGCTCGTCGACCAGGTGGAGGAGAACCTGCCCGGGCTCCTCCTCGCCGCGCGGGTCCTGCACCTCGCCTGGCTCGAGGCGTGACCGGACCGGCGAGGTCCGGTCTCCAGGGGGCAGGCCATGGGGTTCGAAGGGGGACGTGTGGTAGAGTCCTCGCCCGCGCGGAGGCCCCGCGCGGGCACGCATCGGGGGAGTCCGGCCATGAGCGGGGGCTACAACTACTCACCGGTCCACCGCGCCGTCGAGGTGGCGAGCATCGTCCTGTTCGTGGCGTTCGTGGGCCTGCTGGGCGCCGAGTGCGTCCGCGCCCTGGCCGGGCCGTTCCGCGCCGAGGCGGTGTGGCTGATCCCGACCGCCCTGGTCGTCGGCTACCTCGTCGCCGACTTCGTCTCGGGCGCGGTCCACTGGCTCGCGGACAACTTCGGCCACGAGAAGCTGCCGATCATCGGCCCGGCGCTGATCCGCCCCTTCCGCGAGCACCACGTCGACCCGCGCGAGATCACGCGCCACGACTTCATCGAGACCAACGGCAACAACTGCCTCGTGTGCTGGCCGTGGCTCGTCACCTACTACTTCGTCCTGCCGCCGGGCGAGTCGCTCCTGGCCCTCACGTTCATCAGCACCTGGCTGGTCTTCAACGTGGGGATCCTGGGGACGAACCAGTTCCACAAGTGGGCGCACCTCGAGCAGCCGCCGGCCTGGATCGTCAAGCTCCAGGAGTGGCGGCTGATCCTCTCGCCCGACCACCACGACATCCACCACACGGCGCCGTTCGACCGCTACTACTGCATCACCACCGGCTGGCTGAACCCGCTCCTGTGCGACCGGCTGCGCTTCTTCCAGCGGGCGGAGGTGTTCATCCGCTGGGCGCTGCGCGCGCCCAAGCCGGCCGCGTCGCAGGTCGAGTCCGAGCCGGCGTGAGGTAGGCTGAGCTTCCAGGAGGACCCCCCCGTGAGCGACCGTCCCAAGAGCGTGGGCGCGAGCACCAACGTCTCGGCCCTGGCCAAGCCCTCGGAGCTGCGCCCGGCCCCCGCCGGCGGCGCGACCGCCGTGGCCGCGCCCGATGACCGCGCCCACGCCGCCGACCCGCACCGGCCGCTGCCGCCGGTGATCCGCAGCGTCTACCGCGGCGGCGAGCAGGTGCAGCTCACCCAGGACCAGCTCTACGCCGACAAGGTCCTCGTGCGCCGCGGCGAGCGCGGGCGGATCATGCACCAGTCCAGCCAGGCCGCGGCCTGGGTGGTGTGGTTCCCGATGATGGGCGACAAGCTGCGCGTCGTGCCGGAGCGGCTCCTGCAGCAGGTGTCGTAGAGCGGCCTGGCCCGGTCACGGGCGCGGGTTCCGGTAGGCAGACCGGAGCCGTCGCATGGCCTCGTCGTAGCTCGGATGCGGGGGGTCCCGGTCGCTCAGGACGGTCCGCCGATCCGGGCGCATCGAGAGGACATCCGCCGCGGACCGGCACACGGCGTCGATGATCCGCCAGGTCGCCTCCGGCCCGAGCCCCCTCAGCTCGGCGACGTCGCGCGCGACGGCCTCCCGCTCGGTCGTCGCGTGTCGGGCGAGGAAGCGCTCCAGGGCCGCGTCCATGAGATCATCGTAGCGCGCCACGGAGGTCCGGGGGAGGCGGAGCGGTCGTCGGCCGGAGCGCCCCAAGCGCCCCGAGCGGTTACTGGAACAGCTTCGGGTTGGTCGCCGAGGCCCGGGCGACCTCCTTGGTGACGATCCCGTCGTCCAGCAGCTTCTTGATCGACTCGTCCATGAGGATCATGCCCAGCTTGCGACCGGTCTGGAGGACCGAGAGCAGCTTGTAGGTCGTGCCCTCGCGGATGATGTTCGCCACGGCCGGCGTCCAGCCGAGGATCTCGAGCGCCGCCGCGCGGCCCTTGCCGTCGGCCCGCGGCAGGAGGCGCTGCGAGATCACGCCCTTGAGCGACTCGGAGACCATGGCGCGGATCTGCGACTGCTCGCCCGGCGGGAAGACGTCGAGCAGGCGGTCGATCGTGCGCGTGGCGCTGGTCGTGTGCAGCGTGCCGAACACGAGGTGACCCGTCTCGGAGGCCGTGATCGCCAGGCGCACCGTGTCGAGGTCGCGCATCTCGCCGATCATGATCACGTCGGGGTCCTCGCGCAGCGAGGCGCGCAGGGCGTTGCCCCAGCTCTTCGTGTGCAGCTCGATCTGCCGCTGCGAGACGTTGCACCCCTTCCCCTGGAAGACGTACTCGATCGGGTCCTCCATGGTGATGATGTGGTCCTTGCGGTTCTGGTTCACGATGTCGATCAGCGCGGCGAGCGTCGACGACTTGCCCGACCCCGCCGCGCCCGTGACCAGGCACAGGCCCTGGTGGAACGTCGTGAACTTCTCCAGCGACTCGGGCAGCCCGAGCTCCTGCAGCGTGGGGATCTTCTCCTTGATGACCCGGTAGACCCCGGAGATCCCGCGGCGGTTGCGCAGCACGTTGGCGCGGAAGCGGCCGCACTCGGGCGCCTCGACCGAGCCGTCCCAGTCGTTCGTCCGCTGGAAGTGCGCCCAGCCCTCGTCGCTCATGAGGCCGGCCGCCAGCGACTCCCCTTGCTCCGGCGTGATCACCGGCATGTTGAGGAAGTGGATCTGGCCGTGGAGGCGCATGAACGGCTTGGCGCCGCACGACAGGTGCAGGTCCGAGGCCCCCGAGTCGCGCGCCTTCTTCAGGAGCGAGATCATCGTCTTGCGCGCCGACGGGTCGTTCGGCCGCTTGACCGCCGCCCGGGGGCGGTCGTCGTCGTCGTCGCCGCCCACGGTGACCGGCTCGGGCGCGGGGGCCGGCGCCGGCTCGTCCTCCTCGACGACCTCCGGGTCGTCCATGACCTCGGGCTCGGCCGCCGGCGGCTCGAACGAGGCGGTCGGCCGGCGCGCCGGCGCGCCGCCGCCCTCGCCCGCGGGCTCGGACCCGTCGGCGTTCATCCCGCGGGCGAGGTACTTGGCCTGCTCCTCGGAGACGCCCTTGGCCAGGATGGCCTTCTCCTGCGCCTTGCGGATCGTGCGGTACTGCTTGTCGTCGACGGCCCCCTGCGACTTGAGGATCCGCCCCAGGTCGTCGTTGACGTCGGTGCGGCGGCGCCGGGCGGCGACCGCCTCGTCGAGCTGCGCCTGCGTGATGAGCTTGTTGTGGAGCGCGATGCGCCCGAACAGCAGCTCCTCCTTGGTCGGCTCCGACGCCACTGGCACCCCCGTCGTCCGCCCGGCCGCGCCGGGCGGCGGTGTGGGTCCGGGTCGCCCCGGACGGTGTTTCGGTCGCGGACCCGCCGGCTACGCCGGCGCGCCCATGCTCTCAGCGGCGCGCGCGAGCTTGCGGCGCACCACGGGGTCGAGGTCCTGGAACTCCAGCTCCACCCGGGTCCCGCGGCGCCCGACGCCCGAGGTCCCCGAGATCGTGGTCAGGATACCCTGAGCCAGGACCGGCTCGATGAACGCCGGGATCTCGAGCCGCAGCCACAGCTCGTCGCCCTTCTGCAGCGTGCTGCCCGCCTCGTCGTCCGGGTCGAGGAAGAACGCCAGCCGGGTCGGCGAGAGCGTGATGAGCTCGTGCGTGGGCCCCGACTCGTCGGGGTAGCCGCCCCGGCCCCAGCGCATGCGGCACTCGGCGATCGTGAACCGCGCCGAGAGGCGCCGCGACGCGCTGTCCACCCCGTCGGCCGAGCCGCTGGCGGCGTCGCGCGCGTCGGCCGGCATCTCGAGGTCCTGCAGGAAGGCGTCCTCGAGCGCGAACGGGTCGGCGCTGGCGGTCGTCGCCATGGCCTCGCGCAGCGAGCCGGTCACCGCCGGGACGACGTCCGAGCCGACCATGATGTCCGACCCGAAGCTGGGCTCGGGCGGGCCGGGTTGGTCGTGGGAGGTGAGGCCCACCGGCGCGTCGCCGAGCGACACCTCGCTCGGGGCGCCGGCGGGGACGGTGGGGGCCGGGTCGACGGCCGGGGCCGGCTTCGGCGCGGGGCCGCTGCCCGGGCGCGGCGTGCGGGCGGCCGGCGCGAGCGCCTTGCCGACATCCGAGCGCGCCTCCGAGCGGGAGCGCGACGAGGGCCGCGGCGGCGGCGTCGCCCCGACCTCGTGGTCGACATCGTCGTCGACCTCGAGCACCTCGGCCGCGTCGGCGGCCTCGGCCGGCTCGGCGGGCGGGTCGGACGGCGCCTCGTCGAGGCGCAGCGCCTTGACGTTCAGGACCGACGGCCGCAGGCGCCGCCGCCGCTGCGGCGCCGGCTCCGGGGTCACCGGCGGCCCGACCTGCGGGACGGCGCGGCGCGCCGAGTCGCGTGGCACCTTCATCGTGGCCTGGCACAGCGGGCAGGTGACCTCGCGGCCGCGCTGCCGCTCGTCGTGGAACACGCGCTCGTTGCACGTGTCGCACGTCGCCTGGACCAGGTGGTCCTCCTCGGCCTCGCCGGCGCGCGCGGCGGCGCGCGAGACGCGCGCCAGGATGCGGGCGACGACGAACGACGACTCGACGATCGTCTTGATGCCCTCGGTCGGCAGGTTCAGGCGCACGGTCGCCAGGCGCCGGACCGGGCCCTTGGCGCTCATGCCGCCGATCACGAGCACCGGGACGCGCTTGGCGCGGGCCGACTCGAGGACCATGCGGGTCTCGCGGTCGCTGCCGTCGGCGAGGAACGCGAGCACGACGTCGCCCGGGTGCAGGTGGCGCCCGACCTGCTTGGCCGCGGCCGCGCGCCCGACGCCGACCTCGGCGCTGTCGTCGGGGTCGACCGACGCCGGGGCGGCGCGCGTGAGGTCGACCGGCAGCGCCGGCAGGTGCGTGAGGTAGTCCTCGGCCAGGAGCGGGGCGAGCGCGTCGAGCGGCGGCTCGCCGACGATGAACACGCGCCCGCGCCGCGAGCGCGCCGACGCCAGCGCCTCGCCCATGTCCTTGAACCTGGGGCCGTGGGCGCGGAGGAAGCGGCGCATGCGCCGCTGATCCTCCTGCATCTTGTCGAGGAACTCGTCCACGCGCGGGTCTGGACCCTCGTCCCTGGGGTGAGTCCGCTAGCCTATCCGCTAAGACCTTGCCGCACAACTCGTTCTGGGGAAACTTGCCGCGCTCACAGCAGGCCGTCGCTCGTCCCGATGTCCACGTCCGGGCGCGCGGCTCGATGCTCCGATCCGCCGTGAGGCACCCGTCGCCCTCGCTCCGGCCGCTACGCGGCCTCCGCTCGGGGATGCGCGCCACCGCTCGATCTGCCCGCTCCGCTCGCAGGTCAAGCGGTGAGCGCGGTCAGAGGGTGACCACCTTCGCGGCCCGGTCCAGGCGCGAGACGATGTCGTCCATGGTCCCCACGACCCCGACCCGGACGCGCTCGCGCAGGCCGAAGTGGTCGACGCAGGTCCCGCAGGCCACCACGTCCACGCCGCGGGCCTCGAGCGCGGCCAGCCCTTGCAACGCCGGCGAGCCCTCGACGAGCAGCTTGACGCCGCCGTTGTAGAGGCACACGGCGGTCAGCCCTTCGAGCGCGCCGGCCTTGCCCAGGAACGAGGCCAGGATCTTCTGCCCCAGGGCGTCGTCCCCGCGCCCCATGCCGTCGGACGGGATGATCACGACCGTGGTCACGCCTCAGCCCTCCGGATGCGCCGTGGGCCCGGCGATCGCCGGCCCGGCGCTGGGGCCGAGCAGCTCGAGCGCGGCCCCCGGATAGACCTCGTCGGCCGGCGCCAGGTGACCGGCCTTGCCCGGCCCACCCTTGATCATGGGCACGAGCTGGCTCCCCCGGTCGGCCCAGGCCGCCACCGGTGTGCGGTCCATGCGGCCCTCCGGGAACCGGGCGATGACGAACCAGCCGGGCGTGGCGGCGACGAACTGCATGGCGGCTCCTCCGTGGGGGCACCAGCATGCCCTCGTTCGGCCCGACGGCCAGCCCCTCCGCCGCGGGCGCTGGAGGGCCGCGCGGAGCAGGGCTCGAGGTCCCGCGGTCCTTCCGGACGGTGGCGCGAGGGTCGTGGCTCGCCCGTCCGGCGGCTAGACTCCGCGGGGCGAGGGTGCGTTGAGCTCGAGGCTCGCTTCACCGACCGAGGGCCCGGCGCCGGCGACCGCCCAGGCCTGGCGGGAGGCCGGCGCACGCCTCACGGCCGCCCCCGGGCTGGCGATCGTGCTGCTGCTGGGCGGCGCGGCCGCGTGGGGCAACCGCGGGCAGGTCAACCCCGACGGGGTCTCCTACCTGCAGCTCGCGTCCTACCTCGCCGGGGGCGACGTGGTCGCCTCGATCTCCGCCTACTGGAACCCGCTGCTCGTGTGGCTGCTCGCCCCCCTGCTCGGCCTGGGGCTCGACCGGCTGGTCACCGCGCGGCTGGCGCTCCTCCTCTGCGCGGCGGTCGGGGTGCTCGCGGCGGACCGCCTGGCCCTGCGGCTGGGCCTGCGCCCGCTACCGCGCGCGGCCGCCGTGGCGGCCGTCGCGGCGCCCCTGGCGGAGCTCGCGACGCGCGTCATCACGCCCGACGTGCTCGTGGGCGCCTGCCTGCTCGCCTACACGGCGTCGGCCTGCCACCCGCGGCTGCTCCGCTGCCGGCGGCGCGCGGCGCTCACCGGGGCGCTGGGCGGGGTGTGCTTCCTGGCGAAGTCCTACGCCCTGCCCTTCGTCCTCGTCCACCTGCCGCTGATGATCGGCCTGCGCGCGTGGCGCGAGCGGGACGTCGACCGGCGCGACGCCGCGCGGGCGCTCGCGGTGGCGCTGGCCGCGCTCCTGGCGATCGCGTCGGCCTGGATCGTCGTGCTCTCCGTGCGCTTCCAGCGGCCGACGTGGGCGACGTCGGGCGCGTCGGTCCACGCCGCCGTCGGGCCGGGCGCGCCGCTCGGCGACTACCGCATGCCGACCGGCCTCATGACGCCGCCGCCGCCGCACCGGTCGGTCTGGGAGATGCCGGAGCTCCTCGCCTACCCCGCCTGGTCGCCCCTGGCGACCCCGGAGCACCGCGCGCACCAGGCGGCGATCATCGCCCACCACGGCGCGTCGGCCCTGCGGATCCTGCGCGGGTGGGACTGGCTCGGCCTGACCCTCCCCGGCCTGGCGCTCGCGCCGCTCCTCGCGTGGCTGGCCCGACGGCGCCTCGAGCGGGACGCGCCGGCCCTGGCCGCGGCGTCGCTGTGGGTCCCGGCGACGGTCGCGATCTACATCGGCGGCCACCTGCCGATCTTCCTCGAGGAGCGCTACCTGCTGACGTTCCTCCTCCCGCTGGCGGCGCTGCTCCTCGTCGCCTGGGCGGCGGCGGCGGCGGCGGCCTTCAGGGACCGGGCGCGCGCCGGCCCGGCGGTCGGCGCGCTGCTGGTCGGCCTCGTGTGCGCCGCCTACGCCCTCGGACCGGCCCGCGCGCTCGTCGACCGCGCCCGGCGCGGCGACGACGGCCAGCGCTTCGCGGCCCTCGTGAGCGCGCTGCGGGAGGCCCGCGTCAGCGGCCCGCTGGCGCTGGTCGTCGAGGCGGGCGAGGACCCCCACGCCTGGCACTCGGGTCACTACGCCGCGTTCTTCCTCGACGAGACCTACGTGGGGACGCTCACCCTGGCCGAGGCGACGGGCACGGACCTGCTCGACCGGCACGCCGTGGGCGCCGTCCTCGTCCCGCGCGCCGACGCGAGCCCGGCCGACCTCGGCCCCGGCTGGGCGCTGCGCTGCGTGCTCGGCGGACCGGGCGGCCGGCGCCTCGAGGTCTTCGGCCGGCGCTGATCGGCCGGGGGCCTCCCCGCCTCAACGCCGCAGCGCGGCCAGGCGCTCTCGCTCCTGTCGAGTCCACCACATGCGGCGAGCCCCCTCCTCGCAGCGCGCGAGGAGGGCGTCGCGCTCCCCCTCCGCGGCGCCGTCGACCAGATCGAGCGCGGCGCCGACGTCCCCGCCGCCGAGGAGCGCGTCGACCAGAGCGGCGCGCCACTCCGGACCGCTCGCCCCCCGGGTCGCGGCGGCCTCGAGGTCACCCTGCGCGCCGAGGGGGTCGCCGAGCGCGACCCGCGCCCGGGCGCGGAGCACCCACACCTCGGCGGGTCGGTCGTCCGCGAGGGCCGCGGCCGCGAGCAGGCGCAGGGCCTCGGCGGGCCGTCCGCGCCGCTCGGCGACGAGGGCGGCCTGGTACGACAGCCTCCACCAGCCCGGCGCCCGCGAGCGCGCCCTCGCCAGGACGGCCGCCGCCTCCTCGACCCGTCCCTCCTCCAGGAGCAGCGCGGCGAGGTCCGCGACGCCCGGCGGATCCTCCGGCCGCGCGGTCACGGCGGCCCGCAGGTCCGAGAGGGCGCCGGCGCGGTCACCGTCCAGCAGCTTCAGGCGCCCCCGGACGTGCAGCCCGCGGGCGTCCGCGGGCTCCAGCCGGAGCGCCTCACCCACGAGACGTCGCGCCTCTTCCCCGCGTCCAAGCGCGAGCGCGGCGAGCGCGGCCGCGCTCCTGGGGGCGGGGTCGGCCGGCCAGCGAGCCACTCCGTGCGTCCCCGCCCGCAGCCCGACGTCGAGGCGCCCCTGGAGACCGACCAGGACGAGGACCCGGAGGTCGATGTCACCCGGCTCCGCGTCGCCCTCGGCCTCGAGCGCCTTGAGGATGTCGAGCGACGTCTCGGCTGCGCCCGTGAGCGCGGTCTCGGTGGCCAGCGCGCGGAGCCGAGCGCCTCGCCGACCCGCGGTCAGCCGTCGCCTGGCCTCGGCGACGTCCAGCGGGGCCTCGTGCCCCCGGAGCACGAGCTGCTCGATCGCGCCCATGGCGCTCGGCAGCTCGAGCCCGCACCGGATGGCCCAGGCATCGACGAGCTCCGCGGGCGCGCCGATGCGCGCGAGCGCTTCAGCGCCCTCGAGCGCCGCGGCGCGCTCCCCGCGGGAGAACAGGACCTTGGCCCGGAGCGAGAGCGCGTCGACGTGCCAGGGGTCGGCCGACAGGGCAGCTTCGAGGTCAACGACGGGGTCGCCGTAGGGCTCCTCTTCGAGGCCCATGAACACCCGCACCAGCCGCAGGGCGGGCGCGGTCGGGTCGGCCTGGATCGCGGCCTCGAGGCACGCGCGCGCCTCGCCCTTCCGGCCGAGCTTGTGGAGCAAGGCGGCGCGGTCCGCACCGGCCTCGGGCTCGGTCGCGGCGGCGGCCTCGAGGTGCGCGAGCGCGCGGTCCACCTGCCCCCGCGCGACCGCGACGCGAGCGGCGAGCACGCGGGCCCAGGGGTCCGGGGCGCCGGCGCCCAGGGCGCTGGCGATCCCAGCCTCGACCTCGTCGACGGGGCGCTCGAGGGGGCGACTGCGCCAGAGCGCGACGAGCCGGGCGAGCGCGAGGTCGTCCCGATCGGGGTGGGCCGCGCAGGCGCGCTCGAGGAGCGCCAGCGGCGGACGAGCGCGGCAGCGGGTCGCGCGCAGCGCGAGGCGCAGCAGCTCGTCCGGGTCGTCCTCCCCCAGGGCGAGCGCCGCCAGCCGCGCGCGCAGCGCGGCCCGCTCGAAGCCCGCGGCCTCGAGCGTGCGCGCCGCGCGCCGGAGGTCGATCAAGGTCGCGTCGACCTCCCGCAGGCGCTCGTCGAGCGACGACTCGAGGTCGAGGCAGGCCTCGAGGATGGCCTCGTGCCGCTCGCCGCCGTCGGCGCGCGCCGCGGTGACGACGGCGGCCGTCTGGCTCGCGGCGTCGACGCTCGCGCTGCTCGGCGCGACCGCCACCTCGGGCTCGGTCGGGCCAGGCGGCCGGAGCCCGACGACCAGGGCGCCCGCGAAAGCGCGAGCGCGGCGACCCCGGCCGCGAGCCCGGCCCGCCGCCCGCCGCCTCCCGCCCGGCGGCCCCGCGCAGGAGCCGCTGGAGCTCGGCCGCGCTGCCCGGCCGCCGCTCCGGGGCCTTGGCGAGGCAGCGCAGCACGACCGCCTCGAGCGCCCGCGGGATGCCGGCGCGGAGCAGGCGCGGCGCGGTCGGCGCGCGGCTGAGCACCTGCTCGAGCACCTGGAGCGGACCACCCCCGGCGAACGGCGGACGTCCGGTGAGCGCGTGGTAGAGGGTCGCGCCTGCGCCGTAGAGGTCCGCGCGAGCGTCGGCCTGGTGCGCGCGGCCGTCGGCCTGCTCCGGCGCCATGTACGCCGGGGTGCCCAGGATCTCCCCCGTGAGCGTCAGTCGCTCGCCCACGGGCGCGCTCAGGCTCGCCAGGCCGAAGTCGATGAGCTTGAGCGCGCCATCCTCGGTGAGCAGCACGTTCCGCGGGGTCACATCCCGGTGGATGATCCCTTCCCGGTGGACCGCCTCCAGCGCCTCCGCGAGCTGGAGCCCGAGCGCGACGACCTCCGCGGGGTCGAGCGGCCCCGCGCGCGCGACGCGGGCGTGGAGCGACTCCCCACGGACGAGCTCGGTCGCGATCACCACGCAGCCTGGCGTCGCGTGAGCGTCGAGGATCGCCGCCACCCCGTGATGCCGGACCGCGAACAGGGCGCGCGCCTCCGTCGCCGCCCTCGCGCCGGCGGCCGGGTCCCGGGGGTCGACCTGGATGACCTTGAGCGCCACCGGCGGGCCGCCGTCGACCGAGGTGGCCTCGAAGACGACCCCCATGCCCCCGCGACCCAGCTCGCGGGAGACGACCCAGCGGCCGAACAGGGCGCCTTCAGCGCTCAGACGGAGCTCCGTTCTGCGG
Organism: Planctomycetota bacterium; assembly: GCA_019636275.1. Lineage (GTDB taxonomy): Bacteria > Planctomycetota > J058 > J058 > J058 > JAMLIC01. The sequence goes on from JAHBXY010000036.1 coordinate 29,165, forward strand.
TGATCGCGCCGGGCCCTTCCGTGGACCAGAGCTATACACGACATGTACAGTCGCTCAGGGGCGGGTGCAAGGCTCGTGCGGCGGGGATTGGGCGGAAAGGCCCGGCGCTGTCGGGCCCTCCGCCGGAGAGCGCGCTCAGGGGCGGGCCGAGGCCCCGCGCGAGCGGTCGAGCACATCCACCGCGCGCGCGAGCTCCTCGAGCCCCACGGCCGGCGAGGTCCTGAGGGCCCGGGCGATGGCCTCGGGTCGCGTCCGCAGCGCCACGGCCAGGTCCTCGCCGCGCCGCAGGGGGCTCGCCGGGAGCCAGGCGAGGCGCGCGGCGGCCGCGTCCACCTCCCCCGCGCGGGCCTCGAGCAGGGCCAGCCGCAGCTCCCAGCCGGCCCAGGTCGGCTCGCGGACGAGCAGCGCCGCGATGCCCGCCCGGAGGACCCGCGCGTGGGCCGGGACGTCGCGGCCGCAGGTCCAGGCCACGACCACGGCCTCGACGATCCCCGGCGCGTTGAACGGGCCCCTCACGGCCGTCGCGTCGGCGATGAACGCGAGCGCGAGCGCCAGGGCCTCGTCAGGCCGACCGAGCCCGAGGAGGGTCTCCGCGCGGCGCGCATCGAGCTCGAGGATGCCGGCGGCCGCGGTCTCCGGCGCCTGGAAGTCGTCGAGGGCGAGGGCGAGCTGGCCGAGGTGCTGTCGGGCGCGGCCGCGGATGAAGCGCACACGACCTCGCTCCAGGGCGCGCAGCCCGGTCGGCACGAGGTCGCACGCCGCGAGGGCCTCCTCGGCCCGACCGGCCTCGAGGAGCGTCTCGACGTGCAGGACGACGACGGCATCCCGCTGCTCCGGCGGGACGCCCAGCGCGAGCAGGCGCTCGATGGCAGGGAGGTACGCGGCGCGCGCCTCGCCGCGGACGCCCGTCGCGGAGCCCACCGCGGGCAGGAGCAGCGTGGCGTCGGGCGGCACGATCGCGGCGACGGCGAGGAAGAGCTTGCCCGGGACCTCGCGGTCGTACCGGGTCAACTCGCGGCGCAGCACGTCGGCCAGCTCGGGCGAGAAGGGGGCCGAGGGAGGCCGCAGCCTGGCGGCCAGGCGCAAGGCCCCGGCCACCTGCTCCGCTTGCTCCCTCGGCGGCGGCACGCCGGACCAGCGGCCGAGCGTCGCGCAGGCGAGCTCGTCGGCCCGCGCGGCGAGCCCGGCCGCCTCGGGCGAGCCGGGGGGAACCGCGACCGCGCCGAGCGCCTCCAGCGCGCCGACCGCGTCGCCGGCGTCGAGCGCGCGACGGGCGACGAGCACGGCCGTCCGCGCCACGAGCTCGGGCCTCGCTCCGGGGAGGCGCCCCAGCGCCACCTTCGCGTCGTCGAGGCGGCCCAGCGCGAGCAAGGCCGACGCGCGCGCCGCCTCGCCGTCGACGCCCGCGGCGGCCGCTCGCTCGGCCGCCCGCGAGGTCGGGAGAGGACCCTCGCCCGCGGCGCGCGTCCGAGGTCGCCGCGCGCGCGCCTGCGCGCGCCACGCCGCGCAGCTCCGGGAAGCGGAGGCCCGCGAGGATCGCGGCCGTCAGGTCGACCACGGCCGCCGCGGCATCGCCGTCCGCGCGCCGCGCCTGCCGGCCGCCGCGCAGCGCCGGCCAGGGGGCCCGGCGCGCCGGCCCCGCGAGCGCCACCGCCGCCGCGCTCGTGGCCGCCTCGTCGCCCCGGCCAGCGCGGCCAGGCCACGCAGCGCCGCGGCCTCGTCGGCCGCGGGCGCCCCGGTGCTCCCGGGCGGCGAGCGCGTCCAGCGCCTCGAGGTCCAGCGCCGCGAGCGCGCCGCCGCGGGCCACGAGGTCGGCCACCGTCGCGCGCGCGCCGGGTGACCTCGCGGTCGGAGCGCGCAGGGCGACGGCAGACGCCGCCAGCGACACCAGCAGGCCGGCGCCGGCGAGCGTGACGAAGAGCGCCCGGCGGCCCAGCGCGCGACGACGCGCGCGCGGGGTGGTCACCGCGCCCCCGCGGAGGAACGTCTCCAGCGCCGCGGCCAGCGCCTCGGCGGAGGCGAAGCGGTCGTCCGGGGCGATGGCGAGGCACGCGAGCGTGATCCGGTCCAGGCTCGGCGGCACGGCGGGCGCGAGGGTGGACGGCGCCGGCGGCGGGGCGGCGAGGCGCCGGGCGACGAGCGCCTGCAGCGACGCCGCATCGCCCTGCGGCGGGGCGCCCGTCAGCAGCGAGTACAGGGTCGCGCCCAGCCCGTAGACGTCCGCCCGCTCGTCCACGCCCTTCCCGGCGAACTGCTCGGGCGCCATGAAGCAGGCCGTCCCCAGGGCCTGGTTCGTGCGCGTGAGCCGCTCGCCCTCGTCGAGCAGCCTCGCCAGCCCGAAGTCGGTGAGCCGCGGCCTGCCCGCGCCGTCGACGAGGACGTTCGCGGGCTTGACGTCCCGGTGGATGATGCGGGCGGCGTGGAGGGCCGCGAGCGCGCGGGCGATGGGCGCGACGAGCCGCGCGGCCTCCTGCGGCGGGAGCGGGCCGCGGACGAGCCGCTCCTCGAGGCTCTCGCCGTCGACCAGGTCCATGACGAGGTACGGCCGCCCGCCCTCGACGCCCGCCTCGTGGATGGCGACGAGGTGCTCGTGCCGGATCGCGGCGGCGGCCGCCGCCTCGCGGTCGAACCGCGCGCGGTGCGTCGGGGACGCGAGCCGGCGCTCGTCCATGAGCTTGAGCGCGACCTCGCGCCCGAGCGCCGGGTCGAGCGCCCTGAACACGGCCCCCATGCCGCCGCGGCCCAGCGGGCCCAGCAGCGCGTAGCGGCCGATCGACGAGGTCGGCGCCGCCGGGCCAGCCACCGCCGTGGAGGCGCCGGCGTCCGTCGACGCCCACGAAGACGTGGCCGCGAGGGCCCGCAGCGGCGGCGCTCCGGCGGGCCCGTCATCGAGGCACGGGCGCCCCAGGCACGGGGTGATCAGGGCCGCGAGCGCGGCGCCATCGCGCGGCCGGAGGTCGGGGTCGAGCGACAGCGCCGCGCGGCACGCGCCGTCGAGCTCGCCGCAGAGCGTCGGCCGCGTCGCGCGCGGCGAGGGCGCGCCCGCGCCGCCCGCATGGACGAGCTCGTAGAAGGACATGCCCTCGAACGGGTGCCGCCCCGTCAGGGCGAGGAACAGGAGCACGCCGAGCGACCACACGTCGCAGCGCGGGCTGGTCGCGTCGCGCCCGCCGAGCCCCAGCTCCGGCGCGAGGAAGCCCGGGGTGCCGACCACCACCCCCGAGGCCGTCAGCGGGTCCAGGCCCACCATGGCCGCCAGGCCGAAGTCGGCGATCCAGACGCCGCCCGCCGCGTCGACCAGCACGTTGGCGGGCGTGACGTCGCGGTGGACGACCCCGCGCGCGTGCGCCGCCCCCAGCGTCGTCGCCGCATCGCGGACGAGCCGCGCGCGCTCGCGCATCGTGGCCGCGGCCATCGCGAGGTCGAGCGTGCGCGCCCCGTCGACCAGCTCGTACGCCAGCCAGGGCCGCCCGACGTGCTCGCCGGCGTCGAGCAGCCGCACGACCCCCGGGACGTCGAGCGCGCGCACGACCGCGCCCTCCCGGAGGAACCGCGCGGCGCGCGGGGCGTCGAGCGGGACGCCCGGGAGCGGGCGCTTGAGCGCGACCTGCCGGCCAGCGGGGTCGCGGGCCCGGAAGACCTCTGCCCACCCGCCTCGGCCCAGGGGGGCGAGCAGCGTGTACGGCCCGACCTGCCCCGGCGGCTCCCCCACGGCGCCCAGGATAGTCGCCGGGCGCCTCGTCGCGCACGGGGTCCCACGTCGCGCCCGCGCACCACCGCGCGCCCGACGGCGGGGTGCGTCGCAGCCGCGCGTCGGGTGGTGCGATCGCGCGACACGCGCGACGCGCGCGGGCGTTGCGCGTCGCGAAACCACGTCCGCACGGGCTCGCGCGCGCGAGGGCTAACGACACGCAGAGGAGGAGAGGCCATGCGTCGTCCCAGCACCCTGGTGATCACCGGTGTCCTGCTCGCGCTCGCCGCGTCCGCGACGTCGTGGGAGGCGCGCGGCGCGACGCCGCGCGCCCCCACGCCCCACGAGGTCACGGCCACGCTGCTCAACGTGCGCGCCGGCCCCGGGACCCAGCACGCCGTCCTGGGCCAGGTGGCGCAGGGCCAGGTCTACCCCGTCGTCGAGACCCGCGGCGACTGGGCCCGGATCCAGCTCGGCGGCGCGCCCGGCCGGTCGACCTGGTGCTCGCTCGGCTACCTGCGCAGGACGACCGCGCTCATCCGCTGGGTGATCGGTGACGAGCTCACGGCGCGCACGGGCCCGGCGACGCGCTTCCGCGCCCTCGGCCGCCTCCCGCGAGGCGCCCCCCTGGCCGTCGTCGAGGTGACGCACGACCCCGCCGGCGAGGGCTGGGCGCGCGTGTTCTACGAGGGCACGACCGCCTGGGTCCACGCGCGGTGGCTCGGCACCGCGCTGCCCGCCACCGCGCCGCCCGCGGCGGCCCCGACGCGGCCCCGCTCGCGCGCGGGGTTCATCCAGCTCGCCGCCTCCGGCCCCGGCTTCGAGTCCTACACGGGTGCCTCGCGCCGCTGGGGGCACCCGACGCTGATCTACGGGATCGAGCGCGCCGGGCGGCGCTGGGCGCCGCTGCGCCGGGACCGCATCGGCGTGGGAGACATCAGCCTGGAGAACGGCGGCTCCTTCCCGCCGCACGCGGGGCACCGCCACGGGCGCGAGTCGACGTGGCCCCCGTGCGCGCCGACGGCCGCGAGGCGCCCGTGTCGGTCGGCGACCCGCAGTACAGCCGCGCCTGGACGCGCCGGGCGATCGAGCTCCTGCGCGCCGAGGTCCCGACGGACGTCGTCCTGTTCAACGACACCGCGATCCCGGGGGTCGTGTGGTACCCCGGGCACGCCGACCACTTCCACCTGCGGATGCGGTGACCGTCGCGCGCCAGCTCACCCCACTCTCGCCCGCGCCCGGCCGCCGGGTCATGCTGCAGCCGCCGTGAAGAGCATCGGCGCCTACGTCATCGAGGCAGCGCGTGGGCGGCCGCGACCGCCCGGGCCAGCGTGCGCACGAGGCGCGCCGCCGCGTCCGGCTCGAGCGGGCCTCGCCGGAGGCTCGCCTCGAGCGTCTCCCCGTCGACGTAGTCCAGGACCACGAACGGGCGCCCGCCGACCTCCCCCGCCTCCCGCAGGCCGATCACGTTCGGGTGCTGGATGCGGCGCAGGACCTCCGCCTCGCGCTCGAAGCGGGCGCGCCGCGGCGCGCCCGGGTCGGCGGCCTCGATCAGCAGCTTGATCGCCACCGGCGCGCCCGTGGCCGGGTCGCGCCCGCGGAGCACCTGGCCCGCCCCCCCCCGGGCGAGGGGTCCATCGACCTCGAACCGTCCCACCCGCCCCAGCATCGGCCTCAGTCTCGGCGAGGCACGTCCGTCGCCGCAACCGGGACCTGACCGCGCGTGCCGTCGCCGCCGGGGCTTCGGGCGCGGCGTCGACGCTCGACCACCGCGCTTCAAACAGCTATACAGAGGCTATACGTAAATGGGACGCCATGTCGCGAGCGACGGCGCTCGCATTCACCATCAGGAAGGACGCCCTCGTGAACGTTCGGACCCTCTCCCGCGCCGCGGCCGCCGTGGCCGTGCTCTCGACCCTGGCGGCGCCCGTGGCGCGCGCCGAGGACGCGCCATCGATCGTCGAGCTGGCCAGGGCCGACGGACGCTTCAAGACCCTCCTCGCGGCGGCCCAGGCCGCCGGTCTCGCGGCGACGCTGGACCGCGAGGGCCCCTTCACCGTGTTCGCCCCGACCGACGAGGCGTTCGCCGCCCTCCCGGCGGGGACCGTCGAGGCGCTCCTCGCCGAGCCGGCGAAGCTGCGCCACGTGCTGCTGCACCACGTGGCCCGCGGCGCGCGGGTGGCCGCCGAGGTCACCCAGTTCGACGCCGTGCGCACGCTCGCCGACACGACCCTGACGATCTCCGCCCGCGGCGGCGCGGTGCGGATCGGCGAGGCGCGCGTCATGATCCCGGACCTCCGGGCGCGCAACGGCGTCATCCACGTGATCGACCGCGTCCTCCTGCCCCCCGCCGCCGCGCAGGCCGAGCCGCGCCGCGAGGCGCCGGACCTCGTGCAGCTGGCCCGATCGGCCGGGACGTTCGGGACGCTCCTGGCCGCGGCCGAGCGCGCCGGGCTGCGCGAGACCCTCACGGGCCCCGGCCCCCTGACGGTGTTCGCCCCGAGCGACGCGGCGTTCGCGGTCCTGCCCGGGGGCGCCCTCGAGGCGCTGCTCGGCGACCCGGAGCGGCTGCGCCGGCTGCTCCTGCACCACGTCGTCCCGGGGGCGCTGAAGGCGGGTCAGGTCGCGGGCGCCCGCTCGCTGACGACCGCCGCCGGGACGGCGCTCGCGGTCGACGCCCGCGAGGGAGTGTCCGTCGGCGGCGCGCGGGTGCTCACCGCCGACCTCGAGGCGCGCAACGGGGTCATCCACGTCATCGACCGCGTCCTGCTGCCGCCGCCGGCCCCCGCGGCCGGGGCGCGCGACACGCGCACGTCGGCCCGCTTCCCGCGGCTCGAGGCGACGAACCTCGAGGGTCGGCCCTTCGAGCTCCCGGGCGGCCTCGACGGCGAGCTGAACCTGTGCCTGATCGCCTTCCGCCAGTGGCAGCAGCGGGAGGTGGACACCTGGCTGAAGGCGCTGGAGGGCTCTCGGGCCAGCGCGGTGCCCGGGTTCGCCTGGTGGGAGCTGCCCACGGGACCGCGCATGGGGGAGGCGAGGGAGCGCCTCGTCGACGCCGGCATGCGGGCCGGCATCCCCGAGCGCGCGGCGCGCGCCCGGACGATCACCCTCTGGACCGACAAGCCGGCCTTCATGCGCGCGCTGGAGCTCCCCGGCGACCGGACGATCCAGGTCGTCCTGATCGACCGCGAGGGTCGGGTCCTCTGGCGCACCGAGGGCGTGTTCACGCCCGAGAAGGGCGCCGCGCTGGAGCAGGCCCTCGGTCTGCCGGGCGCCTGAACCCGGGGCGCCCGCGGCAGGCGCGACGCGAAGGGGTGATGGCGTGAGGACCGGGCCGAGCCGCGTCAGCCGACGACGCGCCGCGCGTGCGCCAGCCCCTCGACCAGCGCGAGCGTCGTCGGGCGGACGTCGGGGCTGGCGGCGAGCGCGCGCCCGAGGAGCGCCTCGACCGTGGCGGCCGCGTCGCGCGCGAGGCCCGGGAGCGCGCCCAAGACGAAGCCGCGGCGCTGGGCGGTGAACAGGTCGCCGACGGTCCGAGCGGCCGAGAAGGGCGGCGCGCCGGTGAGCAGGAAGCAGCCGAGCGCGCCGACGGCGTACACGTCGGCGGAGGGGGCCGCGCGCGCCGCCATGACCAGCTGCTCGGGCGCGGCGAAGCGCAGCGTCCCCAGGCCGGCGTTGCTACGCGTGAGCCCGTCCGCCTCGAGCAGGTCCTTGGCCAGCCCGAAGTCGACCACGCGCGGCGCGCCGTCGGCCCCCAGGAGCACGTTGGCGGGATGGAGGTCGCGGTGGACGACCCCGGCGGCGTGCGCGTGGGCGAGCGCGCGCGCGACCGCCTCGAGGAGCGCCAGGGCGCGGGGGGGCGGGCAGCCGCCCAGCGCCTCGAGCGAGCCGCCGGTCAGGCGCTCGGTCGCCAGGAACGGCGCCCCCTCCAGCTCGCCGGCCTCGACGAGCCGGGCGATGCCGGGGTGCTCGAGGCGGGCGAGGAGCCGGGCCTCGCGGCGGAACCGCTCCAGCGGCCGCGGGGCCAGCCCGCCGGGGGGCGCCCGGAGGACCTTGAGCGCGCACGCGCTCCCGCTCGGGCGGTGGCGCGCTGCGAACACGACGCCGTGGCGTCCGCGGCCGAGCTCCAGCCCCACCTCGAAGGGCCCCCAGCCGATCGCCGGGGGCGGCGTCCGGGCCAGGACCTCGCGGGCGTCGCGGACGTCGTCCTCCGTCACGACGCCCCGCTCGACGAGGACGTCGAGCGGCGAGCACGCCCCCGCGCGGGCCTCCTCGAGCGCCGCCTGGAGGGCCTGCTCCGGGCCCGGCCGCCGCGCGGACAGCGCCGCGCACACCGCCTCCTCGCGCTCTCTCTGGAACCGGGGGATCACCATCTGGCCGGGCGTATGGTAAGCGCTACGCGCATGAGCTCCTCCTCGTCCCCGACCTTCGCGCTCGACCCCGGCGCGGCCGCCGCGCTGCGTGAGCTCTTCGCCGAGCCCGCTCGCCTGGGCGCCGCGCTCGGCCCGACGGCGATCGACCGCGCGCTCGACCTCGCGCGGGCGCTCGCCCGCAGCCCGGCGGCCGGGCTGTGGCTGCTCGGCCGCGCCCCGGCGGGCGGGCTCGCGCTCGAGGTCGATCCTCGGCTCGTCGACGCGCCGACGGAGCGCGCGTGCGAGGGCGGCCGGGCGCGCCTCGCGCCCTTGCGCGCCCCGCTCCTGCCCTCGGGGGAGGGGGCGGCGCGCGTGTTCGGCGTCGTGGCGGTCGGCCCGACCTGGACGGAGCCGCTCGACGTGGCGGCCCTGGCCCGGCACGTGGCCACGACCCTCGTCGCCGGGGCGGTCGCCCGCGCCGCCGATCGCGACCCGCTCACCGCGCTCCTCGCGCGGCCGGCGTTCGAGCGCGCCCTGCCGGCCGTGACCGCGGCGCTCGCCGGGGGCGCGGAGGCCGCGGCGCTCGCCCTCGACGTCGACGGCCTGCGCAGCCTGAACGCAGCCCGCGGCCACCGCAGCGGCGACGAGCTCCTGCGCACGCTCGGGGCCGCGCTCGCGGCGGAGGTCGGCGCGGGGGGGCTCGCCTGTCGGCACGGCGGCGACGAGCTGGTCGCGCTCGTCCCGGGGCTCGGCCAGGAGGGAGCGCTGGCGGTCGCCGCGCGCCTGGCCACGGCGGCCGGGTCGAGCCAGGGCCCTGGCGGCGCGCCCATGACGATCACCGTCGGCGTCGCGCACGCGCGGGGCGGGGTGAGCGCCGAGGGGCTCCTGGCGCGCGCCGACCAGGCCCTGGCGCGCGCCAAGGACGTGGCGCGCGGCGGCCGCCTGGCGTGGCAGCCGACGGCGGCCTCCCCGCCGCGGCGCGAGGACCTCGCGGGCCTGCTCACGGGCGACCTCGCCCGCGACCGGCGCCTCGTGCAGGCGCTCCTCGACGCCGTCGTCGCCGTCTCGCGCCTGCGCCCGGTGGGCGAGGTCCTCGAGGAGATCGTCGACCGCTGCGTCGACCTGGCGGCCGCCGACCGCGGGCTGGTCCTGCTGCGCGGCGCCGACGGCGCCTGGTCCGTCCAGGCCGCGCGCGCGCGCGGCGGACGGGCCGGCGAGGCCGGCGCCTACGCGGCCTCGATCGTCGACGCGGCCCTGGCCGAGGGCCGGGCGGTCCACCGCGTGGCCGGCGGCGACGAGGAGATCTCGCCGTCGGCCGAGGTCCTGGGCGTCAAGGCGGTCCTGTGCGCCCCGCTCCAGGGGCCCGACGTCCCGACGGGCGCGATCTACGTCGACTCGGCCAGCGCGCCGGGCGGGGCGTTCGACCCGGCCATCGTGGCCTTCTTCGACGCGCTGGCCGCCCAGGCGACCACGGCCCTGCGCAACGCCGCGCTGCACGAGCGCGAGCGCGCGCGGGCGGTCCGCCTCGCCGGCGACGTCGAGGGGCGGGACGCCGAGCTGGCGCGCGTGCGCAAGCTGTGGGAGCGCGACCGGCGCGAGCGCGACCCGGGCGACGCGGCCTACGAGGGGATCATCGGCCGGTCCCCGGCCATGCGCGAGGTGTTCGCGGTCCTGCGCAGCCTCGAGGGGACGCAGGTCCCCGTGGTGATCGAGGGCGAGAGCGGCACGGGGAAGGAGCTCGTCGCGCGGGCGATCCACGCCCGCTCGCCGCGGCGCCAGGGCCCGCTGGTCACCGTCAACTGCGCGGCGATCCCCGAGGCGCTCGTCGAGAGCGAGCTGTTCGGGCACGTGCGCGGCGCGTTCACGGGCGCCACGAGCGACCGCGCGGGCCTCCTCGAGGCCGCCGACGGCGGCACGCTGTTCCTCGACGAGGTCGGCGAGCTGCCGCTCGACGCGCAGGCCAAGCTCCTGCGCGCGCTCCAGCAGGGCGAGGTGCGCCCGGTCGGCGCCTCCGACGTGCGGCGCGTCGACGCGCGCATCGTCGCCGCGACGAACCGCGACCTGCGGCGCATGATCGCGGAGGGGACCTTCCGCGAGGATCTGTACTACCGGCTGGCGGTGTTCCGGGTGGAGCTCCCTCCCCTGCGCCGCCGCGCGGAGGACATCCCGCTCATCGTCGAGCACGTCCTGGCGGCGCTCGCGCGCCGCGGCGTGAGCACGGGCGGGATCACCGGCGCGGCCGTGGCCGCCCTGGGGGGGCGCGCCTGGCGCGGCAACGTCCGCGAGCTCGAGAACGTGCTCGAGCGCGCCGCCGCGCTCGCCGCCGGCGCGGCGATCGACGTCGCGCACATCCGCTCCGACGACGAGGACCTCCCGGCCGGCGTCGACGCCCCCCTCTTCGAGCTGCCCATGAAGCAGGCGAAGGCCCTCTTCTCCCACGCCTACGCCCGGCGCGCGATCGAGCGCGCCGGCGGCTCGGTCCCGGGCGCGGCGGCGACCGCCAAGGTCACGCGCCAGACCCTCTACCGCGTCCTCGCCGAGGGCGACCGCGTGCTCGAGGCGCTGCAGCGGGGCGAGGCGCTCGAGGGCGGCGACGACTGACGGCCGCTCACCGCTTGATCTGCGAGCGAAGCGAGCAGATCGACGGTGGCGCGCATCCCCGAGCGGAGGCCGCGAAGCGGCCGGAGCGAGGGCGACAGGTGCGTCACTGCGGATCGGAGCATCGGGCCGTGCGCCGGGACGTGGCCATGAGAAGAGCGACGGCCGCTGTGACGGCCGCTCACCGCGTGTAGCGGATCATCCACACGTGGCCGTCGCCCTCCGGCGCGAAGAAGCGCAGGAACTCCGCTCGCGTCATGGAGAGCCGCAGCCCGCCGTCCGGGTCGTTCAGGTCGATCCGGGTCACACGCCCCTCCGCGTCGACCTCGTGGCCGACGGCGACGAGCCAGTGACCCGCGGGGTAGCTGCGCTGCTTGCGGCCGCCGCCCTCGAGGGTGGCCGAGAACGGCCCCTCACCGGCGACCATGACCGGGCGGCCGGCGCCCAGGGACGCGGCCACGTCTGCGAGCCGACCGCGGCTCGTGAACGCGGCCCCGGTGAGCCCCAGCTCGGCGGCGCGAGCCGCCAGCCGGGCCGGGTCGCTCCCTGAGCCCGGTGTGTACGGCGCGGCCCCGCCCAGCGCGACCGCATCGGCGCCAGGGTCGGTGAGGCCCTCGAGGCGCAGGACCATGCGCAGCGATGTGGGGCCGCAGTAGCCCCACGGGTAGCGACCGGCCGCGTACTGGTCCAGGCGCGGCGTCGCGCGTGGCCGCGCGCGTACCTGTGCGCGCGCGTGCTCGGCCCACGTCGCGTCCTCCTCGTGCGGCGACTGCCGCGCCAGGTCGGGCACCGCCCTGAGGTGATACAGGGCCGCCGCGCGGTCCTCGCGCGCGCCGCGCGGGTCCGCCCCCTGCCGGGCCTTCGCGCGCTCCAGGTAGGCGCGCGCCAGGAAGTAGCGGGCCTTCGCATCGCGCAGCCGCGTCCGGTGCACCGCGGCGCGCAGCGCCTCGACGGCCTCGTCGTGCGCGCCCGCGCGCGCACGGCCGATCGCGCTCGCGATCGTCGCGTCGACCCCGGGCCGCCCGGGCGACGCCGCATCGCGCCCCTCGAGCGCGGGCACGATCCCGCCGCGTCCGGCGCCGATGGCGCCCGGGTCGGGCTGGGCCGCCGCGGGCCAGGCGCTGAGGAGCACGAGCGTGAGCGAGCGCAGGGGAGAGGTCATGTGGGTCCTCCGGGGACTCGGGCGTGCGCCGTGACGACGACCTTCGCGATCGCCGACCGCAACGACCGGACCGCGCGCAACCCGTCCGAGCTCGACCGCTTGCGTCGCAGGTCGGGGACCGCGTCGCGGCCTCGCACCGGCCTGTCGCTTCCGCGCGTCAGCGGGCGGGGCCCTGCACCGGCTCAGGACCGGTCAGCGACGGCCGGACCTCGACGCGATGAAGGGGCAGGCGGGGCACGTCCACGGCATGCCCGAATCCTGGACCGCGCACCGCCGCCCGGGCTTCATGAGCTCGTCCCGCCCCTCTGCGGCGGGGAGAGGGCGCAAGACCACCACCCGGTCGCATGACCGTCGAATCCGTCGTGCGGACTCCGCAGCCGGAAGACTCCTCCTGAACTTGGTGGCATGTCTCGTCCGCGCGAACGTCGGCCCGGTGCGCGCGGCCGTCGGCCTGCTCGAGCGCCATGTACGCCGGGGTGCCCAGGATCTCCCCGTGAGCGTCAGTCGCTCGCCCACGGGCGCGCTGGAGCTCCCCGGCGACCGGACGATCCAGGTCGTCTTGATCGACCGCGAGGGTCGGGTCCTCTGGCGCACCGACGGCGTGTTCACGCCCGAGAAGGGCGCCGCGCTGGAGCAGGCCCTCGGCCTGCCGGGCACTTGAGCCGGGACTGGGCCCGCGCGCCTACCGGGCGTTGGGTCGGTGCAGCGACCCCGACCGCGATGGAGGCGGTGGCGCGTAGGATCGGGCCATGAAGACACTTGCCCTGAGGCGCCTCGCGTGGGTCGGCTCGCTGCTCCTCGGCGTGCTGGGTCAACCGGCGCTCGCCGACGAGCATCAGGGCGTGCGCTTCGTGCCGCCCGCCGGGTGGCAGTCGGAGGAGCACGAGGGTGTCCGCCTGCTCGCCCCGCTGGACCTGGGCGAGGGCGAGGTGCTCCTGGCGATCGTCGCCGGCGCGCAGCCCGCGACGTCCGGCAGCCCGGCGGAGCAGATCGCCGAGGTGGCCGCGGCGCTGAACGACGGCGCGAAGGTGACCGGGCGCACGGAGGTCACCACCACGGCGCGCGGGGCGCGAGGCCAGTTGCACCAGCAGTCCTGGGACGTCATCGACCCCGACGTCGGCCGGCACACGCGGACCTTCGCCGTGCTGCTCCGCGGCGGGCAGCGGGCCGTGCTGGTGCTCGTGTGCAAGCCGGCGCAGTTGCATGTCAAGCACGAGGCGGCGGTCCGGGCGCTGCTCGAGAGCCTCGAGCTGACCGGCCCGCCGGCCGCGCCGGCCGCTCCGCCCGCTCCGCCCGCCGGGAAGCTGCCCACGGGCGACACGCCCGACCTCTTCCCCGGGAGCACCGGCTGGCTGCCGAGCGGGCGCGGCGTGCCGATCCCGCCCCCGCGGATCGTGGCCGGCAAGCCCGAGGGGCTGTGGTGGACCCCGGTCATCGAGCCGAGGGTCGGCGGACCAGGCCGCCACGTCGCGCGCACGACGATCTTCCTGGCCGACGGGACCCGCGCGTCGAACCCACGCCCGGGCAGCGGCGAGCTGTTCGACGTCGAGGGCCAGCGCCGTCAGCGGGGCAACACGGGCGTGGGCACGTTCCAGCTGGTCGACGGGCAGCTCCGCCAGTCCTACGACGGCTTCGAGAACGCCGGGCCGTTCCGCGTCGGCACGGACGACTCGGGGCCCTACTTCGCGATCGGCGAGGCGCGCTACCGGCCGCTCGAGAAGGCCACCACCGCCGGACTCGTCGGCTCCTGGGTCTCGGCCGGGAGCCGGTACGTGTTCAAGGCCGACGGGACCTACGAGATGGGGTACGTCGACAGCACCCGGGAGGGGACCGTCACCATCGGGGCCCAGGGCACGTTCGAGCTGGACGGCTACCTGATCGCCATCCGTCCGCGAGAGGGGCCGGGGTGGATCGCGTTCGTCGGCGCCACGGGGCCGACCCTGATCATGGGGACCTCCGCCTATTCGAAGGAGTGACCAACGAGACGCGGCGACGTTCCGTCGAGCACGTCTCCGGAAACAACGAAGCCCAGGCCGTCGTCTGGCCTGGGCTTCCGGTGTTGGGCGATACAGGACTTGAACCTGTGACCTCCTGCGTGTCGAGCAGGCGCTCTAGCCAACTGAGCTAATCGCCCCGAGCGGACCTGAAGGTAACCCGACCCCGGCGGGGGGTCAATCCCTCTCGTCGCCGGCCCCCTGGCCGTCGAGCTTGCCCACGCGCTTCTCCAGCGCGCGCAGGCGGCGGCGCATGTCGGGGAGCTTGGGCAGCGTGCCCTCGATGCGCTTCATCAACATGTGCGGGCGCGCCGGGTCGCCCAGGACGCGCTCGCCGGGGCCGACGCTGTCGTAGCGCGCCTTGGCGCCCGAGCCGACGACGCCGCCCTCGCCCACGCTGAGGCCCTGGCCGATGGCGGCGTCCTGCAGCAGGTAGGAGCCCTTGCCCATCGTCACGGAGCCGCCCATGCGGGCGTAGCCGATCAGCATGACGTCCTCGCCCAGGTCGCAGTTGTGCGCCACGTGGCAGTGGTCGTCGATCTTGACCCCGCGGCGCAGGACCGTGTCCTCGAGCGCCCCGCGGGCGACGGTCGACAGGGCGCCGACCTCGACGTCGTCCTCGATGCGCACGCCGCCGATCTGCGGCACGCGCGCGTGACGCCCGCCCTGGTTGACGAAGCCGAAGCCGTCCTTGCCCACGATCGCGCCGCTCCAGATGACGACGCGGTCGCCGAGCGCGCAGTGGTCGAGGACGGTGGCGTTGGGATGGAGCACGCAGTCCTGGCCGATCGTCACGCCCAGCCCGACGAACGCGCCGGCGCGCACGCGCGTGCGCGCGCCGATGCGGGCGCCCGCCTCGACGACCGCGCACGGGCCGATCGAGACGCCCTCGCCCAGCGTCGCCTCGGGATGGACGAACGCGCGCGGGTGCACGCCCGGGGGCTCCGGCGGATGGCGCCGCGCGTGCACCTGGCCCAGGAGGACGAGCATGGCCGCCTGCGGGTCGGCGACGACGATCGTCGGCGAGGCGCCGCCCTCGACCGGCTCGCGGGCCACGATCGCCGCCGCCTTCGAGGTCCGCGCGGCCGCCACGTACTTCGCGTCCCAGAGGAACGCGAGGTCCGTGGGCCCGGCGGCGTCGAGCGCCCGGAAGCCGCGCACGACCGCCTGGCCGCGGGCGGGGTCGGTCAGCCGCCCGCCGAGCAGGCCGGCGAGGGCCGCCAGCGTGATCTGCTGCTCCACCGCTCTCCCCTCCTGGTCCTCGCCGGCCGACGCCTACCCGGCGCCGCCGGCGAGGGGGTAGAGTCTATCGCGTGCGCGGCCTGCTCGGCTTCGACGATGTGCAGCGCGCGGCGCTCTGGCGCCGCCTCTCCGCCATGGAGCGGGCGGGGATCCCCGTCCAGACCTCCGTCAGCCGCCTCGTCGAGCAGGGCGGCGAGGGCCGCGCCCTGACCTCCGTCCAGGCGGACCTCGCCGAGGGCCTGGGAATGGGCGACGCGTTCGCGCGGGCCGAGGCCCTCTCGCCCATCGAGCGGCGCCTGATCGGCGCCGCCACGAAGGGCGGGCGCCTCCCCGAGGTGCTCGACGACCTCGCCGACCACTTCGAGGACCGCGCCGCCGTCAAGCGGGCCCTCGTCGGCGGGCTGGCCTACCCCGTGTTCCTCATGCACGCGGCCGTGTTCTTCCCCAGCCTGCCCGTCCTGGTGACCGACGGCCTCCTGGCCTTCCTCGCGGCCGTGCTCATCCCGCTCGTCGTCGTCTACGCCGTCGTCGCCGCGGCCGTCCTCGGCTGGCGCGCCCTCCGGGCGGCGGACCCGCTGGCGGCCGACCGGCGCCTCCTCGCCCTGCCGGTCGTCGGCGCCGTCGTCCACAAGCGCGCGCTGGCCACCTCGCTCAACGTGCTCCGCCTGCTCCACGCCAGCGGCGTCCCGGCCTTCGAGGCGCTCGAGGCCGCCGCCGCGGCCTGCCCAAACGCCGTGATCGGCCGCGCCTTCGACCGCGTCCGCGAGGGCCTTGGCGAGGGGCTGTCGATGGCCCAGGCCTTCGCCGCCGAGCCGCTGTTCCCCGCCGAGGTCGTGGACCTCGTGACCACCGGCGAGACCTCGGGCCAGCTCGACGACCTGCTCGCCCGCGCCACCCGGCGCCTCGAGGACGAGGCCAAGATGGCCCGGCGCGCCCTCATCGTCGCCGCCGGCCTGGCCGCCTTCTTCGTCGCCGCCGGCATGGTCGCCTGGAAGGTCTTCAGCTTCTGGGCCGGCTACCTCGACGCCATCAAGCGCGCCTTCTAGATGACATCCCCGATGCCGGGGATTCGGCGGACGTTCGGCTCGCGCACGGCGATGGGGCTCATCGCGATCGGCCCGCGCAAGTCCTCACGTGTGAACCTCGCTTGCAGGTGTCGGATGGGGGAGCTAGGCCCATCCGCCGCCCATCGGACGCCATAAGTTCAGCACCATCCGGAATCTCATCCGTCGCGACGCGGATGGTCCCGGGCGAGGTCTCGCCGGCCGCCCAGCCCCATCTAGACCCCAATCTGAGCTGAGAGCCGCCGTCAGCCGCGCCCCGTGCGGCCTCCGGCCCCCGGTTGGAAAAGTCTAGGCGGTTTGAAGTGCCCCCGCAAACCCGGTAATTTGCTGACGTTGCCACGGGGCGTAGTTGACGTTCGGTCAATGACGGTTCTTCAGGGTCGGTGGGGACGGTCGCGAGACACATATGGTCCCCATCGGAGCGGACGTCTTCGATACGAGTCAATTGCGGCCCGAGTCAATGCGTAAGCCCAAGAAGCTCTGGAAGGTCGGGGATCTCGCGCGATTCGTCGGTGTCAGCAGGCAGGCGATCCACAACTACACGCTCCTGGGACTGATCCAGGAGGCGGAGCGGACGCCCTCGGGACATCGGCTGTTCGACGACGAGGCCTTCAACCGGCTCCAGAGGATCGAAGGGCTCAAGCGCAAGGGCATGAAGCTGACGGAGATCGCGGTCGTGCTCAACCAGCCCAGGGCGGGGCGGCGGGGCAGGACGCGCACGGAGCAGGACAAGGGGGAGACCGGTGCGGACCAGCAGGACTGAGGGACGGATCAGCGGGCGGCGGCGGGCGGTCAAGGTGGTCGAGGCCGCGTCGGACGAGGACCCGATCGAGCTGTGGGAGGAGTACGGCCGGACGCGCAGCGAGGCCCTGCGCAACCGCCTGATCGAGCACTACCTGCCGGTCGTGCGCTACACGGCCGAGCGGGTCGGCGCGACGCTGCCGCAGAGCGTCGACGTGGACGACCTGATGAGCGCTGGCCTCTTCGGGCTGATCGAGGCGATCAAGAGCTTCGACCTGGGGCGCAACGTCAAGTTCAAGACCTACTGCTCGTGGCGCGTGCGCGGCGCGATCCTCGACGAGCTGCGCGCCAACGACTGGGTGCCCCGCCTCGTGCGCAACAAGGCGTCCATGCTCGAGCAGAAGATGCGCGAGGCCGAGGCGGCCCTGGGCCGGCCGGCGACCGACCTCGAGCTGGCCAGCCAGCTCGGCATGTCGGTGGGCGAGCTCGACAAGCTCATGCAGGAGGCCAGCGCGGTCACCGTCTGCTACCTGTCGGACAACGCCGGCGACGGCGAGGACGCCTCGGCTCGCTCCGACCTGGTCGAGGACGTGCGCTCGGCCAACCCGATCGACGACATCCAGCGCAAGGACGTGATGGAGATCCTCACCAAGGAGCTCACGCTCCGCGAGCGCCTGATCATGATCCTCTACTACTTCGAGGAGCTGACCATGCGCGAGATCGGCCTGGCCCTCGACCTGTCGGAGTCGCGCGTCTGCCAGCTCCACTCGCGCATCGTCGCCCGGCTCAAGGCGAAGCTCGGCGCGCGCAAGGGCGAGCTCGCGGTCTAGCGTCGGCGAATCTCGCGGGGGCGCCGGGAGGCGCAGCGCGCGCAGCGGGTCCGCCCGCCGCGAGCGCTGCGCCTCCGCTGCTTTCGCCGGTCAGAGGTCAGAGGTCGATGACCTGCGGCGGGTTGACCGGCGCGCCCTCGCCGTCGCACATGGCGACGTTGTGGAAGCGCGTCCCGTCGCGGGCGCAGCGCCCGTAGGACGGGTGCACGTGGCCGAACACGTGCACCCGCGGGCGCGCGGCGACGACGCGGGCCATGAGCATGCGGCTGCCGAGGCGCGCCGGCGGGTCCCACACGTCGAGGACGCCCCAGGGCGGCGTGTGGGTGATGAGCACGTCGAGCCCCGGGGGGATCGTCCGGTAGCGCGCGTGCGCCGGCGCGCCGTCGGGCAGGAAGAACGGGTGGTGGGCGAGCCCCGGCTGCCAGGGCGAGCCGTAGAAGCGCAGCCCCTCGACCTCGCACGGCTCGTCGGCGAGGTAGCGCGCGCCGCGCAGCGCCCGGCCGAGCTCCGGCCGCGCCTGGAGCACGCCGTCGTGGTTGCCCGCGACGAGCAGGGTCAGGCGATAGGGCAGGTCGGCCAGCAGCGCGTCGAGCTCGCGCAGGCGCTCGGCCTGCCACCCGACCGGGTCCGTCGCGTCGTCCGGCGCGTCGGCCAGGAGGTCGCCCGCGAGCACCAGCAAGTCGCCGGGCGGCAGGGTCCCCGGCGCGAGCTGCCCGTGGCAGTCGGACGTGGCCACGAGTCGCATGTCAGTAGTGGATCTCGCGCCAGAGGTCGTGGTAACCGCGCCACGACTTGAGCGTCGTCTGCGCCGGCTGGCCGGCCGGGAACTCGACCGTCGCGTAGGTCAGCTCGCGCGAGAGGCCGGGCCGGGCGATGTCGAGCGAGATCAGGTCGGTCCACGTGCCGGTGTTCACGTAGGTGCGGTTGCCGCCGAAGCGGCGCACCTTGGCCAGGTGCGTGTGGCCGAGGATCACGGTGTGGATGCGCGGGTGCTTGCGCATGAGCCGCTTGACCTTCCCCTCGAAGTTGGGGAAGGCCTGGTACTCGAGCAGGAGCTGCAGCGTCGCCACGAGCGAGACCTCGCGCGGGCGCTTGAAGAGGGCCAGGATGCGCGTGACGAAGAACACGTGGATCGACATGGCGATGATGCGCAGCGCGAACCCGGTGTCGAAGAAGAGCGCGCCCAGCAGGTAGAGGCTGAAGGGCTGCACGCGGTCGATGTAGGGCCGGCTCTCCTTGAGGATGTTCAGCACCCGCAGCAGGTAGATGCTCCCCCAGGGCAGGTTCAGGATCGGCTGGCGCCGGCCCTTGGAGAGGAACATCCGCTTCCAGTTGAAGCGGTTCATGGCCTCGAACTGCATGCCGTGGTGGATCTGCACGCCATCGAACTCGTAGTACGGCTTGTCGATGATGAACCGCACCCGCTCATCCTCGGGGCGGCCGGCGACGAACTGGGTGAAGACGCGGCGGCAGGCGGGGAAGACGAGCTCGATGTCGTGGTTGCCCGGCAGGACGACGATGCGCTTCTTGGGCACGTCGATGAAGTCGGCCAGGGCCCGCACGGCGACCGGGTGCCCCTCGAGGCAGGCGGTCAGCTTGGCGGCGCCGATCTCCTCGGTGATCTCGTCGGGGAAGCCGCCGTCGTAGCGCACCTGCAGGAGGTCGAAGAAGTCGCCGTTGATGACGAGCTCGACCTCCTCGTCCTCGTAGTAGTCGGTCGAGTAGTAGCGCAGGAGCTCGGCGAGCTTGGCGTCGTGGTGGAAGTTCTCCCACGGGTTGAGCAGCCCGGACTCCTGGCCGTCGGCCAGGTGGAAGTCGCTGATGACGATCTTGAGCTTGCCGGACATCGCTTCTGGGGTGGGTGGCTCCTAAGGTTACCGGGCCCCGCGCACACCCGCGAGGTTCGCGCCGGCGCGGCTCCCATTGCCGGGTCGTACGGGGCTTCCTAAGATGCAGCAGCTCCGAACCAACACGGGGCGCGGCGCCGGCGTATGTTCGTGCGCCTGACACTCTCGCCGGAAGGGACCTCGATGATGGCAATCCTCCCCCTGCGGCGCGGCCGCGCGACGCTCGGCGTCGCGGTCGCCCTGCTCCTCTGCGTCCCCTTGCACCTCCGGGCCCAGGAGGCCCAGGTCGGCCGCCAGGTGCAGGAGATCCTGGCCCGGATGGACCAGAGCCAGGGCGACGCCGTGTGGGACCAGGCCCTGGCGCTCGAGCGGCTCGGCCCCGGCGCGTCGCGGGAGCTGGCCCAGCGGGTCGACGCCGCGCGCGGCGCGACGAAGCTGGCCATGGCCAAGGCGCTCCTCGTCCTGGCCGACGGCGCCGACGAGGCGGGCCAGGCCGCGGCGGTGCGCGCCCTGAAGGACGTCGTGCGCGACCAGAACGCGGCCCGCGAGCTGCGCGTCCGCGCCTGCGACCTCCTCACCCGCTACGCCAAGCCCGCCGACGTCCAGGGCATGTCGCGCGACCTCGACCAGGTCCGCGACCCCTACGTGAAGATCGCGCTCCTGCGCACCCTCCGGCAGCGCGGCCGCAACCAGCAGGCCGGCCGCACGCTCCAGGAGTACCTCGCCAGCGAGGACGTCGGGGTGCGCGCCGAGGCGGCGCTGGCCCTGGCCGAGATCGGCAACGTCGACGCGGCGCGCGAGGTGCTGAACCAGCTGCGCGCCGAGCCGACCGAGCGCGGCCGGCGCGCCGCGGCCTACCTGGAGCAGGACAAGCTCCTGGGCAAGCTCGAGCGGTTCGGCGCCGTCGAGAACCAGGACGAGCTGGTCCGCATGCGCGACCGGCAGATCACCAACCTCGAGGGCGAGCTGGAGAAGCTGCGCCAGCAGCTCCGCTCCGGGCTGCCGGCCGAGGGCCAGGGCGGCGGCGCGGCCGTGCCCGGCCAGGCGCTCCTCAACGAGATCTTCACGCGCATCCGCGAGCAGTACGTCGACGAGAAGAAGGTGGAGCTGCAGAAGCTGATCGACGCGGCCGCCGGCGGCCTCGTCGACCACCTCGACCCGTTCTCGTCGTACATGAACGAGGACATGCTCAAGGGCTTCAACGAGAGCATCCGCCAGAACTACGGCGGCATCGGCGCCGTGGTGCAGATGGACCGCAAGAGCGGCTTCCTGACCATCCAGCGGCCGATCTACGGCAACCCGGCGCACAAGGCCGGGCTGCGCACGCTCGACCGGATCGTCGAGGTCGAGGGGCAGTCGACCAAGGGCAAGACCGTGAGCGAGCTGGTCGAGGTGCTCAAGGGTCCGGCCGGCACGCCCGTGACGGTCAAGGTCCAGCCCTTCCTGGGCGGCCCCGAGCGCACCGTGGCGATCAAGCGCGACCAGATCACGCTCTCGAGCGTGCGCTTCGACATGCTCCCCGGCCAGGTCGGCTACGTGCAGCTGGCGCAGTTCGGCAGCTTCGCCAGCCAGGAGGTCGAGGCGGCGCTGAAGGAGCTCGAGCGGCGCGGCATGAAGGGGCTGATCCTCGACCTGCGCGGCAACCCGGGCGGCCTGCTCTCGGCGGCGGTCGAGATCGCCGACAAGTTCCTCGACGACGACAAGCTGATCGTCTACTCGGAGGGCCGCAAGGGGACGCGCTTCGGCGCCCGGCAGGAGGACGGCGGCCCGGCCGTCGCCCACCGGCGCCGGCTCCAGGCCAAGCACCCCGACTACCCGCTGGTCGTCCTGATCGACGAGGGGTCGGCGAGCGCGAGCGAGATCGTGGCCGGGGCGCTGCAGGCGCACGGCCGCGCCCTGCTCGTCGGCAAGCAGACGTTCGGCAAGGGCAGCGTGCAGAACATCTTCCCGCTCGAGTCGGTGGGCGAGAAGGCCGCGCTGCGCATGACGATCGCGTACTACTACCTCCCCGACGGGCGCTGCATCCACCGCGAGCGCGACGTCGAGACGTGGAAGTTCGTCGAGCGCATCCGCGGCGAGATCGAGCGCTGGAAGCAGGACGGCAAGCTGAACGACGCGCAGGCCAAGGAGCTGCTCGAGCAGTACGAGCAGCCGCCGGGCGGCGTCGAGCCCGACTACCGCGTCGACGCGCAGGTCCTCACGCCCGAGAAGCAGCGCGCCTACGCCATGATCCTCGACCTCCAGCTGATCGAGGAGTACATCCAGGCGCAGTGGGCCACGAGCCGCGACGCCTTCCACGGCCTCGTCAACCACGACGGCTTCGACGTGGCCCGCTACCCGGGCTTCGAGGCGCTGTGGACGAAGGTGCAGGAGAAGCTGGACGAGGCGGCCAGGAAGACCTTCGACAAGAACGACCTGCGCCTGCTCGTGCGCTCCTACGTGCGGCGCTTCGTGCAGGACGACGTCGAGCGGGTCCTGACCAGCGACTTCCAGGAGGACCGGCAGCTCCAGGCGGCGCTGATGATCATGGCGGAGCAGGTCGGGCAGCCGCTCGACAAGGTCCCGGAGCTGTCGTTCATCGGCAAGACCTACCCCGACGGGGTGACCCGCACCCGCGAGGCGGGCAAGCCGGGCCAGGGCGGCGCGCCCGAGCGCGACTTCAAGTAGCGCCGCCGGGTCCGACCAGGACGCGAGGGGGCCACCGAGCAGCTCGGTGGCCCTCGTCGTTTTCTCCGGCCACGGTCGCTCGGGCCGCCGTTTGCCACGCTTCCCCGTGACCCCCGGGAGGCGTAGAATCCGCTTGACTTATGGCGGGCGCCTGAGAGACTCGCGCCCCATCACCCGTCAGATCCCCCACGTCTCCGACGACCGCGCAGCCAGACGCGCGCCCGTCCCGGGGCGGGGAGAGGAAGCGCAATGAGCGAAGACCGTCATCTGTTCACCTCCGAGTCCGTCGCCGCCGGCCACCCGGACAAGGTCTGCGACCACGTCAGCGACGCGATCCTCGACGCCATCCTGACCCAGGACCCCAACGCCCGCGTCGCCTGCGAGACCGTGTGCCACACCGGCCTGGTCATGGTCACGGGCGAGATCACGACCACGGCGAAGGTCGACTACGCGCAGGTCGTGCGCGACACCGTGCGCGAGATCGGCTACACCGACCCCTCGCTCGGCTTCTCGGCCGACGAGATGTGCGTGCTGGTGAACCTCGAGAAGCAGTCGCCCGACATCGCGCTCGGCGTCGACGAGCACACCAGCCAGAGCAAGGAGCTGGGCGCCGGCGACCAGGGCCTCATGTTCGGCTTCGCCTGCGACGAGACGCCGGAGCTCATGCCGCTGCCGATCGCGCTCTCGCACCGGATCATGGAGAAGGTCAACGAGCTGCGGGTGACGAAGGCGCTCCCCTGGCTGCGGCCGGACGGCAAGAGCCAGGTGACGGTCGAGTACGAGGGACGCCGGCCCATCCGCGTGCACACGGTCGTGATCTCGAACCAGCACGCCGAGGACGTCACCCAGGCGACGATCAAGAAGGAGCTGATCGAGCGGGCCATCAAGGCCGTGGTCCCGGCCGAGCTGCTCGACGAGCAGACGATCTACCACATCAACCCCACCGGCCGCTTCGTCATCGGCGGGCCGAAGGGCGACAGCGGCCTGACCGGCCGCAAGATCATCGTCGACACCTACGGCGGCCGCGGCCGCCACGGCGGCGGCGCCTTCTCGGGCAAGGACCCGTCGAAGGTCGACCGGTCGGCCTGCTACATGGCGCGCTACATCGCCAAGAACATCGTCGCCGCCGGGCTGGCGGCCGAGGTCGAGGTCCAGCTCGCCTACGCCATCGGCGTCGCCGAGCCGGTCTCGGTCCACGTCGACACCCACGGCACCGGCAGCATCCCCGGGTCGGTCCTGGCCGACATCGTCCGCCAGCAGTTCAAGCTCACCCCGCGGGGGATCATCGAGTCGCTGGGCCTCCGCCGGCCGATCTTCAAGAAGACGGCCGCCTACGGCCACTTCGGCCGCCGCCTCCCCGAGTTCACCTGGGAGCGGACCGACAAGGCCGAGGCCATCAAGCAGGCCGCGCAGAAGGCGCTCGCCGAGACGCGCTAGCCGCCGGTCGGGTCGACACGCACACGGACGGGGCCGCGCAGGGGCGCGGCCCCGAGCACTCACGGACACGCACGGGCCGGCGCGCGAGGCGCCGGCCGCCTCAGGAGAGTTCATGGCCAAGGTCGCTCAGTTCATGGATTACAAGGTCGCGGACATCGGGCTCGCGGAGTGGGGTCGCAAGGAGATCGCCATCGCCGAGAGCGAGATGCCCGGCCTCATGGCCCTCCGCGAGGAGTACGCCGGGCAGAAGCCGCTCACCGGCGCGCGCATCGCCGGCAGCCTCCACATGACGATCCAGACGGCGGTGCTCATCGAGACGCTCGTCGAGCTCGGCGCCGAGCTGCGCTGGTCGTCGTGCAACATCTTCTCCACCCAGGACCACGCCGCCGCGGCGATCGCCGCCCGCGGCATCCCCGTGTTCGCCTGGAAGGGCGAGTCGGAGGAGGAGTACTGGTGGTGCATCGAGCAGACGATCACCGGCCCCGACGGCTGGCGCCCGAACATGCTCCTCGATGACGGCGGCGACCTGACCATCGTCATGCACCAGAAGTTCCCGCAGCTCCTGGCCGAGGTGAAGGGCCTGTCGGAGGAGACGACGACCGGCGTCCACCGCCTCTACGAGATGATGAAGAAGGGCACCCTCAAGGTCCCCGCCATCAACGTCAACGACTCGGTCACCAAGTCGAAGTTCGACAACCTCTACGGCTGCCGCGAGTCGCTGCTCGACGGGATCAAGCGCGCCACGGGCGTGATGATCGCGGGCAAGGTCGCCGTGGTCGCCGGCTACGGCGACGTGGGCAAGGGCTGCGCGCAGTCGCTGCGCGGCTTCGGCGCGCGCGTCCTCGTGACCGAGATCGACCCGATCTGCGCCCTGCAGGCGGCGATGGAGGGCTACGAGGTCGTGACGATGGACGAGGCGTGCGCCCTGGGCGACATCTTCGTCACGACGACCGGCTGCATGAAGGTCATCACGCGCCCGCACATGGACCGCATGAAGGACCAGGCGATCGTGTGCAACATCGGCCACTTCGACTGCGAGATCGACGTCGACTCGCTGGTGAAGGACAAGGGCCTCACCTGGGAGGAGGTCAAGCCCCAGGTCGACCAGATCATCTGGCCGAACGGCAAGCGCCTGACCCTCCTGGCCAAGGGCCGCCTGGTGAACCTGGGCTGCGCCAACGGCCACCCCAGCTTCGTCATGTCGGCCTCGTTCACCAACCAGGTGCTGGCCCAGATCGAGCTCTGGCTGCACACCGACCGCTACGAGCGCGGCAAGGTCTACGTGCTGCCCAAGTCGCTCGACGAGCGCGTCGCGCGGCTGCACCTCGAGAAGCTCGGCGTGAAGCTCACCCGCCTCACGCCGGAGCAGGCGACCTACCTGAACATCCCCGCCGAGGGGCCGTTCAAGCCCGAGCACTACCGCTACTAGCAGGTGAACGCGCGGTAACCCGCGAGGCCGGCCGTCATGGCCGGCCTCGTGGCGTTTCCGGACCGCCTTGCCGTGTCGACGCGATGGTCCTACAAGAGGATGTCGCGAGGGCGCATGGCGAAGGCGGCCAAGAAGAAGGCCAAGCGGCGGGGGCGTCCGCCGAAGCCCCCGCACGAGAAGCGGGTCCTGCTGACGGTGTCGATCGACCCCGGTCAGCGCGCGTGGATCGACGCCCAGTGCAAGGCGCAGGGGCGGGGCCGCTCCGAGTTCGTGCGCGAGATCATCGACCGGGCGATCGCGCGCTCCTAGAGGTCCGGCAGGAAGGCCGCTTCGCGGCCTTCCTGCCGGGCCTCTAGCCTCATCGCTGATGCCGGGGGATCCGTGTGCTCGGCCGCTGCTATCTCACATCACGAGGACTTACGGGTGGATCGGCGGCCGAGCACAGGGACCCCCGGCCGGAGTCGGCCCGGCCCGGCCCGTCCGAGGCACCTGCTTGGCGCATTTCCGGCCGGGCCTCTAGCCGACGGGTGGCTGGAACCCGCACGCGAGGCGAGGGCGTGGAGGCCGGGCCGTCGATCGCCTGACCCTACGACCCGCGCGCGCCCCCCGTCGCCGGGCAGCCGTCGATCACGCAGGCAGAGACGAGCCAGGGGAGCCACAGGTGGCGCAGGTGCGCCGCACCGCTGCCGCCGAGGCCGCGCCGGGCCAGGCCGGCGACCGCCAGGCGCAGGAGCGCCGCCAGCGGGTCGTCGGTCCGGGGCGGCGCGACGCGGCCCGCCAGGGCGGAGAAGTCGCGCAGGGCCTGGCCCAGATGCGCCGGGCAGGGGCAACGGAGCCACTCGTCGGCCGCGGACAGGGCCCGCTCGGCGGCGCGCCGCTCGGCGGCGGGCGGTCGGCTCCC
Source organism: Planctomycetota bacterium (assembly GCA_019636275.1). Lineage (GTDB taxonomy): Bacteria > Planctomycetota > J058 > J058 > J058 > JAMLIC01. Next base: position 55,120 of record JAHBXY010000036.1, read on the forward strand.
GCCCAGGGCGGCCCGGGCCAGCGCCGCCGCGGCGCGGATGCGGGCCTCGTCGTCGGCCGCGCGAGCGCCACCACGCGCGCCCGGCGAGGTCGTCGAGGTCGCCCGGCGGGCGCGGGGCCCGCTCGAGGGCGGCCCGGGCGGCCGCGTGGCCGCACTCGGCCGCCAGGGCCAGGCGCACGAGGTCCACCCGGCCGGCCCTGAGGCCTTGGCGCAGGTGCCGCACCTCGTCCTCGGGCGCGCCGCTCGCGCGCCACCGCCGCTCTCCCCGCCGGAGCTGCTCGTCCATGGGCGGCCCATGCTAGCCGCCGCCTGCAACTCGGCACGCGTGAGCGCGACGAGGTCAGGCCACCATCGAGCGCAGCATCCAGGCCGTCTTCTCGTGCGTGCGCATGCGCCCGACGAGCAGGTCGACGCTGGCCTCGTCGTGGCCCTCCTCCGCCACGGGCAGGACGGCGCGCGCCGCGCGGACGACGGCCTCGTTGTCCTGCGCGAGCTGGCGGACCATGTCGTCGGCCTTCGGCACGCCGGTCTCCTCACGGATGCTCGAGAGCCGGGCGAACTGGCTGTAGCTGCCGGGCGCGAAGACCCCGAGGGCGCGGATGCGCTCGGCGATGTCATCGACGGCCACGGCGAGCTCGGTGTACTGCGTCTCGAACAGCGTGTGCAGGGCCTGGAACTGCGGCCCGGTCACGTTCCAGTGGAACGCGTGCGTCTTCAGGTACAGGGCGTAGGTGTCGGCCAGGACCTTCGACAGGCCCTCGGCGATCTTCTGCCGCTGCGCCTCGTCGATGCCGATGTCGATCTTCACGGGGTCACTCCTGAGTGATGCGCTTGCGAGGGGCGGGCGATGGGCGCAAGCCCCCCGATCGGGATGAATTGGCCCGCTCCGCCCGTCCCCTCGTTCGCTCTGGCGGGTAGCACGGCGGCGAGAGAGAGCGCGCTCGAGCTCTCTCCTCCTCTCCGGGCAGGATCTTCCGGCCCCCTCGCCGACAGGGCAAGGGGTCCTCGCGGTCCACGTCGCGGCTCACAGCGGCCGTCGCTTGTTTCTGATGTCCACGTCCGGGCGCGCGGCTCGATGCTCCGATCCGCAGTGAGGCACCTGTCGCCCTCGCTCCGGCCGCTACGCGGCCTCCCTCGGGGATGGCGCCACCGCTCGATCTGCTCGCTTCGCTCGCAGCTCGAGCGGTGAGCGCGGTCACGCCCCTTCGAGGGCGAGCGCCTGCGCCAGCCCGCGCACGACCGCGGCCGCGCGCACGGCGTCGTGCACCTGCTCCTCGCTCAGGCCCGCCTTGACCACGACGTCCTCGTGCGCGCGGACGCACATCTCGCAGCCGTGGATGGCCGCGACGGCGAGGCTCATGAGCTCGAGGTCGGCCTTGCTCGTGGCGGGCTTGGCGAGGCGGTGCATGCGCAGGCGGGCGGGCCGCTCGGCGTAGCTGGCCTTGCCGATCATGTGCCGGAAGCGGTAGTAGACGGTGTTCATGGCCATGATCGCGGCCGCCGCGCGCGCGTCCTCGAAGGCGGCCTCGGGCGCGCCGGCCGCGCGCCCGGCCTCGGTCAGGGCTCGCGCCAGGTCGGGCGCCCCGGCCGCGTGGGCGGCGGCCACGGCCACCCCCCAGCGCTGCCCCGCCGTGAGCGAGTCGGCCTCGAGCACGGCGCCGAGGTTCAGCCGCAGGTCGCGGGCGACCTCCGGCACGCGCTCGAGGAGGGTCTCCAGGGCGCTCACGCCGCCTCCAGCGTCTTCTGGCCCTTCTGCCAGTTGCAGGGGCACAGCTCGTCGGTCTGCAGGGCGTCGAGGACGCGCAGGACCTCGGGGATGCTGCGGCCGACCGACAGGTCGTTCACGGTCACCCAGCGCACGACGCCGTCCGGGTCGACGATGAGCGTGGCCCGCAGGGGCACGCCGTCGTCGTGCAGGACGCCCAGGGCCTGCGACAGCTCGCGCTTCGTGTCGGCGAGCATGGAGTAGGGCAGGTCGCGCAGGTCATGGTGCTCGCGGCGCCAGGCCAGGTGGACGTAGTGCGTGTCCGTGCTGAAGCCGAGGAGCCGCGCGTCGCGGTCCTCGAAGTCCCGCGCGCGCCGGCCGAACTCGGCCAGCTCCGTCGGGCACACGAACGTGAAGTCCATGGGCCAGGAGAACAGCACCAGCCAGCGGCCGCGCGTGGCCTCGGCGGAGACGTCCTCGAACGGCTGGTTGCCCAGGCCGTCGACGGGCCCGCCCTTGAGGGCCTTGAGGTGGAAGTCGGGGAGGCGATCACCGACGCGGATCATGGGGAAGCTCCTTGCAGTGTTGCGGTTGACGAGAGTCCTAAAGAACGCGGCGTGCCAACGGCCATGACCTTGCGTGTCAGTGGCTTACGTCTCGGGGCCGCCACCGACATATCGGTGCCACCGACATGTCGGTATCCTGGCACTGGCCGATCGGTGCCGCCGCGCTACGCTGGGAGACGATGAAGCCGCCGGCCCTCGACCTCACGCGCGACCTCGTGCTGCTCACCGACCTCGTGGCCGCCGCCGGCGACCCGATCGAGGACCTGCTGCGGCGCGGCCTCGACGCCCTGCAGCGGCTCGTCCCCTACGACCTGGCGACGGCGTTCCTGCTCGACGGGCCGCGCCTCGTGGCCCGCGTCGCGCGCGGCCGGCTCGCCGGGCCGGCCGTCGCCGGGCACGTCCTGCGCCTCGACGAGGCGGCGCCCCTGCGCGAGGCCCTCGAGACGCGCCGCGCGCGGGCCTTCGTCGAGGAGGACCACGCCCAGGACGGCGACGCCTGGGACGGCGTCCTCGACCTCCCGCGCGGGCACGGCTGCATGGTCGTGCCGCTGTGCGCGGGCGACCGCTGCCTGGGGCTGATCACGCTCGACCGCGCCGCGTGCGTGCCCTACGCGCCGGAGGCCGTGATGCTGGCCGAGGTCTATGGACAGGTCCTGGCCCTGGCCCTGCGCGGCGCCGAGGAGCGCGCCGGCCTCGAGCGGTTGCACCGGCAGGACCACGAGCACGCCAAGGCGCTCGAGGACCGCCTCTCGGGCGACGCGCGCCCGACGCTCGAGGCCTCGCGCAGCCCGGCCATGCAGGAGGTCGTCCGGCGCGCGCAGCAGGTCGCCGTCGTCGACACGCCCGTGCTCGTGCTCGGCGAGACGGGCACGGGCAAGGAGCGGCTCTCGAGGGCGATCCACCTGTGGAGCCGCCGGGCCGACCAGCCGTTCGTCGTCGTCAACACGGCGGCGCTCCCGGGCGAGCTGCTGGAGAGCGAGCTGTTCGGCCACGTGAAGGGCGCCTTCACCGGCGCCACGCGCGACCGCGCCGGCCGCTTCCAGGTGGCCAACGGCGGCACGCTCCTCCTCGACGAGATCGGCGAGCTCCAGCTCGACCTGCAGGCCAAGCTGCTGCGCGTCCTGCAGGAGGGGACGCTCCAGCCCGTGGGCAGCGACCGCACGGTGCGCGTCGACGTGCGCGTGCTCGCCGCCACGCACGTCGACCTCGAGCGCGCCGTCGCCGAGGGCCGCTTCCGCGCCGACCTCTACTACCGCCTGGCGGTGTTCCCGCTGCGCCTGCCGCCCTTGCGCGAGCGGCTGGACGACCTCCCGGGGCTGGCGGCGGCGCTCCTCGCCGAGCAGGCGGCGCGCACGGGGCGCCGCGGGCTGGCCCTCTCGCCGGCCGCCCTCGAGCGCCTGCGCCGCCACGCCTGGCCGGGCAACCTGCGCGAGCTGGCCAACGTCCTCGAGCGCGCGGCGATCGTCGCCCCGGGGCCGACGCTCGGGCCGCGCGACCTCGACCTCCCCGATGGCGAGCGCCGGCCGGCGCGCGCGACGCCCGCCCTCGACGACGCGCGGGTGCCCACGCTCGAGGAGATCGAGCGCGAGCACATCGCCCGCGTTCTGGCGCGCACGGGCGGCAAGCTCTACGGCGCCGACGGCGCGGCGGCGCTCCTCGGGCTCAAGCCGTCGACGCTGCAGAGCCGCATGAAGAAGCTCGGCCTCGCCCGCCGGCCCTGACGCGCGCGCCGTTGCCCGGTCGCCGTCCCGCCGGTAGCTTGCGACGCGTGAGACGCCGCCCCGGCCTCCTCCTCCTCCTCGCGCTCTCCCTCGGCTGCGCGTCCGCCCCGCTGGGAGCCGACTGGGACGACCTCTCCCCGGCCGCCCGCGACGCGCGGGCGCTCGACGCCCTCCGCGACCTCTTCGCCTCCGGCGTGGGGCCCGGGGGCGAGGCCGTCGACGACCGCCGGGTGGTGGCCGTCGACCTCGGCGGGGTCCTGTACGAGGTCGGCGGCGCGCCCTCGCGCCTGCGCTGGGATGACGTCGAGGCGGTCGAGCAGGTCGACCCGCCCGTCCGCGCCGGACGGACGGCGGACCTGCGCCTCTACCTGCGCGAGGACGCCGTCACGGGCGGCGACCTCCCCGACGTGGTCGTGCCCCGCCTCCTCGGCCTGGGCCTCGCCCGACCTTACGTGCCCCTCGACCGCCGCCCGCGCGGGGGGCGGCGCCGCCTCGTCGCGGCCCTCGAGCACGTGCGCGGTCGCGGCGGCGAGGCGCCGCTCCCACCACCGCCGCTCCCGCCGGCGGCCGTGCCCGCCGTCGCGCCGGTCGCCTCGGACGCGACGTCGCCGGCGATCGCCCCGGACTCGACGTCGCCGCCGCCGGTCGCTCCGGACGCGACGTCGTCGCCGGTCGCTCCGGACGCGACCTCGTCGCCGCCGGTCGCCCCGGACTCGACGTCGCCGCCGGTCGTCGAACCACCCCGCCTCGAGCCGTCCCGCCTCGACGAGGTCGAGGAGGCCCTGCGCCGCCTCCGCGCCTGGCGCGACGAGGGCCTCATCACCCCCGACGAGTACGAGGCCAAGCGGCGGGCTCTGCTCGAGGGGCTCTAGCCCGGGCCTGCCGTTCTTCAAGCACGCGACCCGATCGACACACCCACGCGTCCACGCGTCCACGCGTCCACGCGTCCACGCGTCCACGCGTCCACGCGTCCAGGCGCCCACGCGCCCACGCGCCCACGCGCCCACGCGCCCGCAGCGCCCGCATGAACTCGTGATCGACACGCTCGACCCACGAGTGATCAAGAGCCACGGGTGGAATGAAACCGCAAGCGAGGCGAGGGCGCGGAGGCCGAGGCGAGGGGGGAGCGCGCGCGGGTCGTATCGATCTCCGGATCCTACGACCCGCGCGCGCCCCCCCTCGCCCGGCATCCGCGGCCGCAGCCGTCGAGTACAGAGAAGCCCCCGCCCGGGGGGGCGGGGGCGGCCTGGAGTCGTCGGTCAGGGACGCGCGTCAGTCGCGGTCGCCGCCGAAGCGGTCGTGCTCCTGGTCACGCGGCAGCTGGCGCTGCGGGTCCTGGCCACCCTGCTGGTGCTGCCGCGGGGCGCCGGCCGGGAGGCTGGTGCCGAACGGCTCGCTGCGGGGCACGCTCACCGGCTGCTCGTTGACGAGCTGGTTGAGCGCCTGCGCCACGTAGTTGACGTCGCCGATGTCGGCCACGCCGCGGCTGTTGTCCACCGCGCCGCTGTAGGCCACCCGGCCGTCCTTCGAGATGATGAACACGTGCGGGATCTCCGACACGCCGTAGAGGTTCGCCAGGTTCCCGCTGTCATCGAGCAGGACCGGGTACTTGATGTCCAGGTCGTCCGTGGCGCGCTCGAGGATCTCGATCGCCTGCTCGCGCGTCATCGTGGCCAGGCGGCTCGTCTCGCCCGTCTTGCCCTGCTGGCCGATGCCGCCCTGCTGGCCGTGCTGCTGGCCCATGCCGGGCTGCTGCTGCTGGCCCATGCCGGGCTGCTGCTGCTGACCGCCGATGCCGGTCTGCCCCTGCGCGTCACGGATGCCGAACGTGGCCACGGCCAGCCACACCACGTCCTTGTCCTCGAAACGCTCGTAGGTCTGCCGCATCAGCTCGGTCTGCTCGTGATACTTGCGCGAGAACGGGCTCAGCGGGTCGAACCACTCCAGCACGACGATCTTGTCGTCCTGCAGGTACTCGCGGAGGTTGTGGGTGTCGCCGTCGGCGTCCTGCAGGATGAAGTTCGGCGCCTGCGAGCCGACCTGGACGCCCTTCTCGGTCGTCCCGATCCCGCCCTGGCGGTCCATCTGGCCCTGGCGGTCCATCTGGCCCTGGCGGTCGAGCTCGCCCTGGCGGTCCTGGGCGAACGCGATGACGCCCGCGCCCATGAGGGCGGGGATCACGGCCATCGTCACCAGCTTCTTCACGGATCGTGCTCCTTCTTGCACTGGTCACACCCGCGCGTGGCGGGGGGAAGGGCCGCGTGTCCGCGGCCCGTCCCTGGCGGGGTCCTCCCCGCCGCAGCCCCCCTCGTTTGGGATGGCTTCTCAGGCAACGCGGGTGCCGCGGCGTAAGCCGCCTGCGCTCCGGCCGGCCGGGCAGGCGCGGCCCGGCCCCGGACGGCCTTGACCCGCCGGGCCGGCGGCGCCCGCCCGGGAGGGATCACCCGCCGATCGGGTGAGAACCCCCCGATCAGGTCTTTCGCGCGGGCTTGATCCAGGCCGCCCAGAACGAGGCGGCGAGGATGGCCAGCGACAGCGCCGCGATGAGCGCGCCCCAGAACCAGTAGGGCAGGATGAGCACCTCGGCGATGGCCTGCGTGTCCGAGGCCATCGTCTTGCCGCCGCGCTCGAAGCCCCGGGTGAACATGTAGTCGAAGCTGGCCAGGCTCCCCAGGCAGAGCTGGATGCCGATGAACTGCGTCACCACCAGGCGCGGGGTCTCGCCGCCCCACCGGGCCGCGGCCAGGAGGCCCGCGGCCAGCGCGCCGACGGCGACCGCCCCGAAGAGGTTTCGCACCCACAGCGCGAGCGAGCCGGCCAGCGCCAGCCCGAGCACCAGGAGCACGCGGCGCGCGGTCGCCTGCCGCGACCCGAGGACGATGATCAGCCCGCCGAGGAGCGCCGGCCCGAGGAGGCCGCCGGCCGAGACGATCGGCCCGCGCAGCCCGCCCGCGTGCCGGCTGAAGGCCACCCCGCCGAGGTCGGGGTAGAGCTCGAGGTGTTCGAACGCCCCGCCGACGAGGAGGGCCGCCAGCCCGTGGCCCATCTCGTGGGCCCACGTGGCGAGGAGCGCGAACGGGTAGAGCGCGTAGCGGCCGTAGGGCACGACCGCCAGGACGATGCTCAGGGCCGCGGCGCCCCAGAAGGTCGCCGCGAGCCGCGCCCGCGGTGGTTGCTGGTCGGGCATGGGCCGAGGATGACGGCGCGCGGCCGCCTCCGCAACCGCCTCAGCCGAGGCGCGGCGGGGCCGGGATGCCGTACTTCAGCCGCACCTGCTCGAGGGCCGCGCGCATGGCGGCGGCGTCGGGGTGGCGCTCCTCGGGCTTCTTCTTCATCGCCACGCGCACGACGTGGCACAGCTCGGGCGGCAGGGCCGGGTTGAAGCGCTCGAGCGGCGGCGGGTCGCGCTCCATGATCCCGGTCATGAAGTCGTGCAGGTTGTTGGCGATGATCGGGTAGCGGCCGGTGAGCAGGTGGTAGAGGCTCGCGCCGAGCGAGTAGATGTCGGCGCGGTGGTCGACGTTGCGGGCGTTGTTCACCTGCTCGGGCGGCATGTAGCAGGGCGTGCCGACCCCCTCGCCGTCGCGCGTGCCCGCCGACACGCCCACGCGCTTGGCCAGGCCGAAGTCGGAGAGCTTGGCCACGCCGTCCTCCGCGCGGTAGAGGATGTTCGCCGGCTTGACGTCGCGGTGCACGACGCCCTCCTTGGCCGAGTACGAGAGCGCGTCGCACATCTGCAGGCCGATCGACAGGGCGATGGCCACGGCCGGCGGCCCGCGCTCCTCGATCAGCGTCTGCAGGTCCTTGCCCGGAAAGTACTCCATGACGATGAAGTAGCCGCCGGGGAAGCCGCTGGCGTCGAAGACCTTCACGATCTGCGGGTGGTCGAGGCGCGAGATCGTCTGCGCCTCGCGCAGGAAGCGCGCCTCGGTGCGGGGCGAGATCCCCTCGCGGCGGCGCAGGACCTTCAGCGCCACGACGCGCCCCAGCACGAGCTGGGTGGCCCGGTAGACCAGCCCCGCCGACCCGGCGCCGAGGCGCTCGTGCACCTCGAAGCCGTTGAACTCGCGCGACTCGAAGCTCACGACGACGGAGCAGTCCGGGCACAGGTAGGCGCCGCCGCGCTCGCGCACCTCGCCCTCGGCGAAGGTCGCCAGCGTGATCGAGCGCCCGCAGTGCGCGCAGGGGTTCGGCTGGTCGAGGAACGAGGCGGTCTCCTCGGCCTCCTCCGAGAGCTGCGAGAGGTCGCGCACGTAGCTGACGTCCCACACCTGCTCGCCGGCGGCCACGCGGTCGCGCTCGGCCAGGGCCTTCTGCTTGACCCGCACGCCGTTGACGAACACGCCGTTTCGGCTGTCCATGTCGCGCAGGACGCCGCGGTCGCCCGTGAAGTCGACCTCGAGGTGGATGCGCGACAGGTGCGTGTCGCGGACCTTGCGCCCGGCCTGCGACGAGCGCCCGATCGTGAGCCTGACGCCGTGCTCGATCGGGATGACCTCACCGGGCTGGACTCCGGCGGCGCAGGTCAGGACGAGGAACATCCGCGGGCTCCGCGCGCTCCGGGGCGCACCTGGGGAGGGTATGTCGCGCTGGCCCCCCGCGCAACCTGCCGAGCGCCACTCACAGCGGCCGTCGCTCGTTCTTCCACGTCCGGGCGCGGGACCCTTGCTCCGATCCGCAGTGAGGCACCTGTCGCCCTCGCTCCCCGCGACGCGGCCTCCGCTCGGGGATGGCGCCACCGCGCCATCACTCGGCGAGGCGCAGGGCCTCCTGGCGCTCCCCCTCGCGGAGCGGCGGGCGCGGC
>JAHBXY010000037.1 GCA_019636275.1 Planctomycetota bacterium
CACCCCGTGCTCGTCCTGCGCCACTGGTTCGTCATGGACGAGGCGCGCGCGGGCGGCGTCGTCCGCGCGCTCACCGCGCGCGGGGCGACGACGCTCGAGCCGGGCGTGGGCCTGCCACGGCGCGCGCTCCCGGCGCTGGGCGGCGCGCCGGGCTTCGCCGGCGACTCGCGCGGCTGGCGCGACGCGTGGTTCGACCTGTCCGCCTACGCGGGCGAGGAGGCGCTGCGCCTCGAGCTCGACTTCGCGGCGGCCGGGCCCAACGACGCCCTGTGGTGCGTGGACGACCTGCTCGTGGCCGAGGCCGAGGTCGCCGAGGCGCGCCTCGGCGCGGCGCGGCTCGGCGCGGCCGGCGCCTGTTCGCGCGTGGTCCTCGACGGCGACGCGTCGGCCTGGGAGGCGACCGCCGCGGGCAGCCTCCAGCGGCTCGCCTCGCCGCCGGTGGACCTGTCCCTCGCGCGGCGCGCGGTGCTGCAGGTGACGCACGCCTACGCCGCGCCCGCCGGGGCCGGCGGGCGGCTGGTCGCGTCGGCGGACGGCGAGCGCTGGGTCGTGCTCGGCCCGCTCGACGGCTACCCGGCCGCCCGGGTCGCCGCGCTGGACGGGCCCGGCTTCTCCGGCGCGAGCCGCGGGCCGGAGACCGCCGCGGTGGACCTCACGCCGCTCCTCGGCGAGCTCGGCCCGCGCCTGCGGCTCGGGCTGGAGCAGGCGGGCCCCGACGGGCGGTGGACCGTGCTGCAGGTGCGGGTCGTCGTCGAGCGCTGACGCTCGGCGCTGACGCTCAGTCCGGAAACGAAGAAGGCCGGAGCCCGCGGGCTCCGGCCTTCTTCACTTTGGAGGATAGGGGACTTGAACCCCTGACCTTTTGGATGCCATCCAAACGCTCTCCCAACTGAGCTAATCCCCCGGGTTTTCAAGCCGCCGGAGAGGTCCCCGGCAGAGAGGGCGAATCTTACGGCCCCTCCGCCGGGTCGTCAAGGAACGTCAGCGCCGCGACGTCACCGCCCGCCGTCGCCGGCCGCCGGCGGACGACTTCCGGGCCTCCCCCTCGCCCAGGCCCGCGAGCACCGCCCGCATGAAGGCCGGCAGGTCCCCGGGGTGGCGGGAGGTGACGAGGTTGCCGTCGACCACCACCTCCGCGTCGCGCCAGCGGGCGCCGGCCGCCTCCACGTCGTCCTTGATCGACGAGAAGCTCGTCGCCTCGCGCCCCCGGAGGACCCCGGCCGAGGCCAGGACCCAGCCGGCGTGGCAGATCGCGGCCACGAGCTTGCCCTCGTCGAAGAGGGCCTTCACCAGCTTCAGGGCCGCCTTCGAGCGGCGCACGTGGTCGGGGCCGTAGCCGCCGGGCAGGACGACGCCGTCGAGATCGCCCGCGTCGAGGTCCTCGAAGGCGTGGTCGACCTGCAGCGGGTAGCCGTGCTTGCCCTCGAGCGGCTCGGCGTCGGGGCCGGCGACGAGCACCTCGGCGCCGGCCTCCTTGAGGCGGTAGATGGGGTAGATCGCCTCCGACTCCTCGAAGTCTCGCCCCACCAGGACGGCGACGCGCTTGCCCTGCAGCTCCACGGCTCCTCGCTCCTCGCCCCCCGGTCCACGCGCCCCCCGATCCACCGTACGCCGGGCCGGGCGGGCGGGGGCGGTCAGCGCGAGAAGGTGCGGCGCCGGATGAAGTTGCCGCGGCCGGCCTGGCCGAGGAACTTGCCCTGGTCGACCACGACGTCGCCGCGCGAGAGCACGGTGCGCGGCGCGCCGATCACCGTCTTGCCGGGGTAGGCCGCGTAGTCGACCCGCATGTGCAGGTTCTCCTTGTCGAGCGTGAGCCGCTTCTCGGGGTCCCAGATGACGACGTCCGCGTCCGAGCCGACGGCGATCGTGCCCTTCTGCGGGTAGAGGCCGAAGATCTTGGCCGGCGCCGTGGACGTGATCTCGACGAAGCGGTTCAGCGGCAGCTTGCCCTCGCGCACGCCCTCGTAGAGGAGGTGCAGGCGCGTCTCGATCCCGGGCATCCCGTTGGGGATCTTGGCGAAGCTGTCGCGGCCCAGCTCCTTCTGCCCCTTCATGCAGAACGGGCAGTGGTCGGTCGAGACGACCTGCAGGTCGTAGGTGCGCAGGCCGCGCCACAGGTGCTCGTGGTGGTGCTTCGGCCGCAGCGGCGGCGTGCACACGTACTTGGCGCCCTCGAACGGGTCGTCGGGCGTGCCGCGCAGGTCGTCCTCGCTGAGGAACAGGTACTGCGGGCAGGTCTCGGCGTAGACGTGCAGGCCGCGGTCGCGGGCCTCCATGACGCGCTCGAGGGCGCGCTGCGCCGAGAGGTGCACGATGTAGACCGGCACGTCGGCCATCTCGGCCAGGGCGATCGCCCGCTCGGTGCCGGTGGCCTCGGCGACCTCGGGGCGGGTGAGCGCGTGGTAGATCGGCGCCGTCTTGCCCGCGGCCAGGGCGCGCTCGACGAGCACGTCGATCGGCAGGCCGGTCTCGGCGTGCATGCAGATGAGCGCGCCGATCTCGCCGGCGCGCAGCATGGCGCGGAAGATCGACTGGTCGTCGAGCAGCAGCACGCCCGGGTAGGCCATGAACAGCTTGAAGCTGGTCACGCCCTCGCCGACGATGTCGGCCATCTCGGAGAGCGCCGCCGGCGGGACGTCGGTGGCGATCATGTGGAAGCCGTAGTCGATCGCCGCCTTGCCCTCGGCCTTGGCGTGCCACGTGTCCAGCGCCAGCTTGAGCGAGGTGCCCTTCGTCTGGATGGCGAAGTCGATGATCGTCGTCGTCCCGCCGTGCGCCGCGGCGATCGTGCCCGTCTCGAAGTCGTCGACCGAGGTCGTCCCGCCGAACGGCATGTCGAGGTGCGTGTGCGCGTCGATCCCGCCCGGGATCACCAGGCAGCCCTTGGCGTCCAGGCGCTCGGCGTCGGCGGGCCCCGTCCCCGGGGTGAGCAGCGCGGCGATCCGGGCGCCGTCGATGAGCACGTCCGCCGCGAAGGTGTCCGACGCGGTCACGACCGTGCCGCCCGTGATCAGCTTGAGCTTGCTCGCCATGGGGCCTCCTCCTGGGGTGGGGATCATGGCATCCAGGGCCGGCCGGGGCGAGGGCGTCGGATGGCTGGCCCGGGGCGAGCGGGAGGCCCGCGGCCGCGGGCCAGCGCTCGCGACGTGGTTCGCCCGGGGCGTGGCGCCGCAGCCGCGGCGGCGAGCTTGCGCATCAGCCCCTCCCTCGAGCAGGAGCGCGCGCCCCTCGCGCCATGATCGCGGGGGGAACGGAGCGGCGAGCGAGGCGAGGGCGCGGCGGCCGAGGCGAGGCGGCGCGCGCGCGGGTCGTATCAGACGCCCTGATCCTACGAGCCGCGCGCGCGCCGCATCGGCCGGCATCCGCGGCCGCAGCCGTCGATCTAGAAGGCGCGGCCCTGGGCGCCGTCGACGGGGATGCAGGCGCCGGAGACCCACGCGGCGCGCGGCGAGCAGAGGAAGGCCACGAGCGGGCCGACCTCGTCGGGGGCGCCGAAGCGGCCGAAGGGGAGCTCGTGCGCCAGCATGTGCTCGATCAGCTCGGGCCGCTCGCGCTGGCGGCGGTCCCACGAGCCGCCGGGGAAGATGATCGACCCGGGGGCGACGACGTTCACGCGGATCCCCAGCGGGGCCAGGTCGCGCGCCATTTCCTTGCCCAGGCCGACGACGGCCGCCTTGGCCGCGACGTAGGGCGCGCTCGTGCAGTACTCGCGCCCGCAGATCGACGACACGTGGACGATCGCGCCGCCCTGGCCGCGCATGGCCTCGACCGCCCGGCGGCTGCACCACACGGTCGCCATGAGGTTGAGGTCGAGCACCTGCTGCCACTGAGCCGGCGTGGCCTTGTCGAAGGCGCCGGCGCCGAGCGAGCCGCCGGCGTTGTTCACCAGCGCGTCCAGGCCGCCGAGCGCCGCGACGGCCTCGTCGACGGCGGCCGTCGCGCCGACCTCGGTCGAGACGTCCGCGCGCACGGTCACGACCTCGGCCCCGCGCGCGCGCAGGTCCTCGGCCGTCGCGGCCAGGTCCTCGGCCCCGCGGGCGGCGATCGCCACGCGCGCGCCCTCGGCGGCCAGCGCCGCGGCGATCGCCCGGCCGATCCCCCGGCTCCCGCCGGTGATCAGGGCGCGCTTGCCCGTGAGCTCGAGGTCCACTACTCGCTCCCCTGCACCGGGCTGGCGAGCTCGACCAGGAACCCGTCCTGGTCGCGCACGTAGGAGACGACCTGCCCCCAGGGCTTGGCCGTGGGCGCGAGCACGGGCGTGGCGCCGGCGGCGACGGCCAGCTCGTAGGCGGCCTGGACGTCCGAGGTGACGAAGGCCACCTCGACGCCGAGCGGCGGCCGCGCCGGGTCGCTCGCCACGAAGTCGCCGCCGAGGCTCTCGCGCGCCTGCGCCTGCGAGACGAAGGCCAGCGCGGTGGCGCCCGTCTCCAGCTCGGCGTAGCCGCCGCCCGGGTGCACGAAGCGGCGCGACAGGCCGAACGCGCGCTCGTAGAACTCCACGGCGCGCGCCACGTCGCTCACGTACAGGATCGTCCAGCCGAGCCGCATGCGGCCTCCTCGCTCAGGACGGAGGTCATACCCGGCCGCGTCGCCGAGGGCGAGGGGCGCTCAGCGCTCGTACGCGCCGTCCGCGCCGAAGCACTGCGTCCAGAGCCGGCCCGCGCGCCCCACGCCGACCGCGCGCCAGGCGGGGTCGAGGAGGTTGCGGTGGTGGGCCAGGCTGGCCGTCCACTGCTCGTGGGCGGCGCGCGGGGTCTCGGGGCCGCGGGCGATGTTCTCGCCGCCGGGCCCCTCGTAGCCGGCCCGGGCCAGCCGGTCGCCTGGCGACTCGCAGCCGGGGACGGGCGAGGCGTGGTCGAAGAAGGCGAGTCGCGCCATGTCGGCGGCGTGGCCGCGCGCGGCGGCGACGAGGCGCAGGTCGAGCTCGAGCGGCGCGCGGCCGAGGGCCATCCGGTGCTCGTTGGTGAGGCGCACCTGCTCGAGCTCCTCGGGCGTCGGCCGGAGGGCTGCCGGGGCGGCGCGCGCCACGGCGGCGTTGTGCGCGAGGACGCGCTCCCACGCGAGCCGCTCGGCCAGGGCGGCCTCCCACGGCGCCAGGTCGCCGGCCGCCGGGTCTCCCGCGCGCGCGGCGAGGAGCGCCAGGGCGGCCGTCCGGTCGCCGGTCGCGGCCAGGGCGTCGGCGTGGCGCAGCAGCAGGTGCGCGCGGAACCCGGGCGGCGGCGCGAACGTCCCGGCGGCCACGGCCGAATCGAGGAGGTCGAGCGCCTCGCGCGCGAGCTCGCGCGCGCGCACGAGCTCGCGCCGCTTGACCGCCGCGTCGGCCGCCACGCGCGTCCAGGAGATCGCCTCGGCGACGTCCCCCGCCTGCGCGTGGTGCCAGCGCAGCTCGTCGGCTCGATCCCGCGGCTGACCGCCGGCCAGCGGCTCGGTCGCGACCGGGTGCCGGCTCTCGAGCAGGCGCGCCGCCTGCCGGTGGAGCTGGCGCCGCCGCGCCGGGTCGAGCGCCTCGAGCGCCGCCGCGCGCAGCGACTCGTGCTCCACCGTCAGCAGCTCGACGGGCCCTCCGCCGGCGACGGGCGGGGCTCCGCCACGCGGCGAGGGCGCTGACCTCGGGCGCGGTCAGGAGCGCGCCCCGGCCGGGGTCGCGCCGGGCGCCGCGCGCCCGCGCGCCGGGCGCCCGCCAGCTCCTCGAAGGCGAAGCGGTGCTGGGGGTCGAGCGCCACGGCCGCCTCGAACTCGCGCCGGGCCAGCGCGTGCGCGCCCCGCGCCTTGAGCCACAGCCCGAGCGCGTAGCGCGCCTCGGGGTCGCGCGGGTCGAGCGCCGCCAGCCGCCGCGCGTGCTCCGCCGCGAGGGCCGCGCCGGGGTCGGCCGCGCCCGCGTCGTCGCGCTCGATCGCCTCGACCTCGCGCCGCGGGATCACGGCCGTGCCGCTGGCCGTGCGCACGACCACCTCGGTCCGCGTCTCCGACACGACCTGCCCGCGGACGACGCCCCCCGAAGTGAGCCGGACCACGTCCGCGCGCGCCGGCGCGGCGGCGCCGGCCGCGAGCAGGAGCGCGGCGACGAGGAGAGCGGGGCGCGGCGACACGGGGTTCACCTCCAGGGGGCGCGAGGCAGGGCCTCGAGACACTAGGAGATGAGGCGGGCGGCCTGTCACCAGGACGTACGGCCGCGGCCGGGCTCCGTCGAGGAACGGTAAAACCCTGCCGTCCGAGCGAACGCCGCCCGTCCGCGATCGGTGGAGCACGCGAGGCGAGGCCGCGCCGGCCGAGGCGGCGACGAGGTGGCCATCGACTTCGAGCCCGCGCGCGCGCCGCTGCGGCCAGCATCGTCGCCCGCAGCCGTCGAGCACACCACTCAGGCCTCGCGGTCGGCCAGGCGCTTGAGCTCCTCGAGCAGCGTCAGGGCCTCGAGCGGGGTCGTCCGGTGGACGTCGACCTGCTCGAGGCGCGTGCGCAGCGGGTCCTCGACGGGGGCGAAGAGCGCGAGCTGCGCCTCGGGCGCCTCCTCCGGGGTGGCGCGCGCCGTCGGGCCGAACGTGCCCGCCTCGAGCCCGCGCAGGATCACCTGCGCCCGGTGGAGCACCGCCGCCGGCACGCCGGCCAGGCGCGCGACGTGGATGCCGTAGGAGCGGTCGGCCGCGCCGGGCACGATCCGGTGCAGGAAGAAGATCTCCGCCCCGCGCTCCTCGACCGCGACGTTGAGGTTCCGCACGCCCGGCGCCGATGCCGCCAGCCCGGTCAGCTCGTGGTAGTGCGTGGCGAAGAGCGTCCGCGCGCCCACCTGCTCGTGCAGGAACTCGGCGATCGCCCAGGCGAGGCTCACCCCGTCGTAGGTCGAGGTGCCGCGCCCGACCTCGTCGAGGATGACGAGGCTCCGCTCGGTCGCGTGGCGCAGGATGTTCGCCGTCTCGGTCATCTCGACCATGAACGTCGACAGCCCCTGCGCCAGCTCGTCGCCCGCGCCGACGCGGGCGAAGATCCGATCGACGAGGCCCACCTCGGCCGCCTCGGCCGGCACGAACGACCCCGTCTGCGCCAGCAGCACGATCAGCGCCGCCTGACGGATGTAAGTCGACTTGCCGGCCATGTTCGGCCCCGTGATCACGTGGACCCAGCCCTCGGCGCCGCCGAGGCGCAGGTCGTTGGGGACGAACCGCTCGCGCCCCTCGCGCAGGTCGAGCACGGGATGCCGCCCGGCCACGACGCGCAGCTCCGTGTGCTCGGCCAGGCGCGGGCGCACGTAGCCGCGCTCGCGCGCCAGCGTCGCCAGCGACGCCAGCGCGTCGAGCTGCGCCGCGGCCGCCGCCGACGCGAGCAGGCCCGGCGCGCGCGCGGCCACCTCGTCGCGCAGCTCGGCCAGGAGCTGCGCCTCGAGCGCCTCGGCCCGCTCGCGCGCGCTCAGGACCTGGCCCTCGAGCTCCTTCAGCTCCGGCGTGAGGAACCGCTCGCAGTGCTTGAGCACCTGCTTGCGCAGGTAGTCGGGCGGGACCTTCTTGCGGTGGGCCTGCGTGACCTCGATGTAGTAGCCGAAGACCTTGTTGTAGCCGACCTTGAGCGACGGGATCCCGGTCCGCTCCGCCTCGCGCTGCTGGAAGCGGGCCAGCGTCGCCGTCACGTCGCCGGCCTCGTCGCGCAGGCGGTCGAGCTCGTCGGACCAGCCGCGCGCGATCACCTCGCCGTCCTTCGGCCCGGGCGCGGGGCGGTCGACGAGCGCCGCGGCGAGGCGCGCGCGCAGGGGCTCGAGCGGGTCGAGCCGCTCGGCCAGCGCCCCCAGGAGCGGCGGCGCCGACGCGCGCGTCGCGCCCCTCGGATGTGGGCAGGGCCGCGGCGGCGCCCGAGCGCCGGCGCGCGCCTGCGGCAGGTGCCCGAGCGAGTCGCGTGGCGGCGAGGTCGCGCGCCGTCGTGCGGCCGCCGGCCACGCGCCCGGCGAGGCGCTCGAGGTCGTGGACGTGCGTGAGCGCCTGCTGCATGGCCTCGAGCGCGCGCGGCGCGGCCAGGAGGCCGGCGATCGCGTCCTGGCGGGCCTCGATCGGCTCGACCCGCCGCAGCGGCGCGAGCAGCCACTCGCGCAGGGCGCGGCCGCCCATGGCCGTGCGCGTGCGGTCGAGCGCGCCGAGGAGCGTGGCGTCGCGGCCGGTCGCGTCGCGCAGCCCGGCCGTGAGCTCGAGGCAGCGCGCCGTGGCCGGGTCGAGGCACAGGTGGTCGTCGGGCCGGTAGAGCTCGACGCCGCGCCCGAAGCGGTCCAGCCGCTCGAGGAAGCCCGGCTTCTTCTCGCCCACGTAGTGCAGGGCCGCGTGCGCCGCCGCCACGTAGGCCGCCTTGTCGTCGAGCCCGAGCCCGCCCAGCGTGGCCACGCCGAAGCGCTGCCGCAGCGCCTCGAGCGCCCCCTGCGGGCGCAGGACCCAGTCGGGGACCGTCGACACCGGCGCGTGGCGGGCGATCGTCGCCAGGAGCTGCGCGTCGGGCGCCGCCGGCTCGTCGTCGGCGAGGCGCCGCAGGTGCTCGCTCGTGACCACCTCGGCCGGGCCGATGCGCACCACCTCCTCCTCGAGCCGCTCGCGGGCCACCTCGGCCACGAGGAAGCGCCCGCTCGAGGCCTCGAACCACGCCAGGCCGACCGTGCGCGCGCGCGCGCGCGGCACGTGGACCGCCAGGAGGAAGTTGGCCGCGCGCGCCTCGAGCAGGCGCTCGTCGGTGAGCGTGCCGGGCGTGATCACCTCGACCACCTGCCGCTCGACGATCCGCTTGCCGCGGGCGAGGGCCGGGTCTTCGGTCTGCTCGCAGATCGCCACGCGGTGCCCCTGGGCGATGAGCCGCGGCAGGTAGCGGTCGATGGCGTGCACGGGGAAGCCGGCGAACGCGTAGGCGTCGGGGCCGGTGCCGCGGGCCGTGAGCGCGATCCCGAGCACGCGCGAGACGAGCTCGGCGTCCTCGAAGAACAGCTCGTAGAAGTCGCCCATGCGGAAGAGGAGCACGTCCTCGCGGTGCCGCTCCTTGATGGCGAGGTACTGCTTGAGGAGCGGCGTGGCCACGGCCTCGATGCCCGGCCGGACCACGGGGCCGGGGAGGCCCGGGGCGTGGCGCAATGGGTCTGCGAGCGCGGGGGCGTCAGCGAGCGCGGGGACGTCGTCGAGCGCCTCGGGTGGCGGCGGATCGACCCCGTCGGCCGTCTCGTCGGGCGGCAGGTCGTCCGCCGGGGCGTCGTCCAGCGCGTCCGGCGCGGGCGCGGCGGGGGCGGGGTCGGGTCGGCGACGCAGGGTCCTCTGCACGATGGGCTCCTCGGACCCCGCAGACTACCCGGGCCCACCGACGTCCCCGGGATGGCCCCCCGGCGGGGCGTGCCCGGGGATGTCGGTGGCTGTTGTTAGGGTCTTGTTCGTGGCGAGGTGCTCGTTGCGGAGGATCGTGATCGGGGTGCTGCTCTCGCTGGCGTCAGGGTGCGCCGGCGTCGGGCCCGGCGGGCGGGCGCGCGAGCCAGGCGTCCATCAGCGCCTGGAGCCGCGGCCCCTTGTCGACCGAGCGCAGCTCGAAGGTGCGCGCCACGAGGTCGAACGCCGCGTAGGTGCCGCGCTCGATGCACGGGCCGAGCCGCGGCACGGTCGGGCGGCCGAGCGAGCCGGCGTCGACGACGAAGCGGGCGTCCGGCGTCCAGCGCACGTCGAGCCCCTTGTTGCTGCGTGGGTCGAGGCGCTTGACCTTGGGGCGGCGGGCGCCCCGCTCGATGATGTGGACGGCAGGCTTGTGGGTGTGGCCGCAGAACACGACGTCCGCCTGCTCGACGTCGGCCAGGTGAACGGCCGACTCGGCGTCCACGTACGACCAGTCCGAGAACGAGTGGACGACGTGGATGCGCAGCGCCGGCAGCGCGGCGGCCTGGACCTTCAGCCGGTAGGGCAAGGCCTCGCACCAGGCCTGGGCCTCCGGCGTGAGCTGGCGGGGGGCGCCGGGCGGGCCGAGGAACAGGCGGCCGCCCTCGCTCCACGCCTCGTGGTTGCCGCGGACGCTGCGGATCCTGCGCGCGGCCAGGGTGGCCACGAGCTGCGACGAGATCACGGCGTCCATGTAGCCCACGTTGTCGCCGGCCGAGAGCACCGCGACGTGCGGCCCGGCCTCCCGGGCGAGGACCTCCTCGAGCCCGATCAGGTCGCCGTGGGGGTCGCCGAGGACGACGAGGCGCGTGACGTGCGCCGGGAGGTCGACGACCTCGGTGGGCAGGGGGTCGGGGGGCTGGTCGAGCTCGCTCATGGGGCCACGCGCGAGCGCCATTGTCGCTCGCCGCCGGAGGTGTGGGCGGCGCGGCGGCCGTCGTCAGGCGAGCCCGCCCTGGAAGCGGCGCGCGGCGGCGACCCGGGTGCGCTCGACCGCGCGCTCGAGCTGCGCGATCGGCCCGGCGAGGCGGGCGAGGTCTCCGTCGCCGGCGGCCGCCTCGACCTCGGCCGCGGCGTCGCGGATGAGCCGTGCGCCGACGTTGGCGCTCCCGCCGCGCAGGCCGTGCGAGATGCGCAGGACGGCGGCCCGGTCGCCGCGCTCGGCCGCCGCGCGCAGCTCGGCCGCCCGGGCGAGCGCGTCGCGCAGGAGCAGCGCGTAGAGGTCGGCCACGGGCCGGTCGTCGCCGTCGTCGGAGAGGACGCGCAGCGCGGCGATGGCCTCCTCGTCGAGCGCCGCCCCCTCCCCCGGTCGGGGCGCAGCCGGCACGAGCGGCGCTCCCGGGCCGGGCCGCCCGAGGGCCACCGCGGCGCGCTCGAGCGCCGTCCGCAGCTCCTCGAGCCGGACGGGCTTGCCGACGAAGTCGTCCATGCCGGCGGCGAGGCAGCGCTCGCGGTCGCCGTGCAGCACGTCGGCGGTGAGGGCCACGATCCGGGGGCGAGGGCCCGGGTCGCGGGCGCGGACGCGGCGGGCGACCTCGAGCCCGTCGAGCTCGGGCATCTGCACGTCGAGGAGGACCACGTCGTACGGCTGCCGCTGGAGGGCGGCCAGGGCCTCGTGCCCGCTCGCGGCCACGTCGGCCCGGTAGCCGAGGCGCTCGAGCAACCTGACGGCGACGCGCAGGTTCACGGCGTTGTCGTCGACGACGAGCAGATGCAGCGGGAGGCGCCGCCCCAGCGCGTCGTCGAGGCGCGGCGCGTCGTCGGGGCCGCGCGGGGCGCCGGCGAGGAGGCGGTCGAGCGTCGCCCGGAGCTGGGCCGGCTTGATCGGCTTGGTGACCTGCGCCTGGAACATGGCGCGGTGCCGCTCGGAGCCCACCCGGCCGAACGGGGTCAAGAGGACGACCGGCGGGCAGCGCTCCCCGTGCGCGGCGCGCGCGGCCTCGACGAGCTCGGCCGCCGGGAGGTCGCGGTCGACGAGGACGGCGTCGTAGGGCGCGCCGGCGCGGAGGTGCTCGAGGGCCTCTTCCACGTCGGCGGCCTCGTCGACGTCCACACCCCAGGCGGCCGCCTGGCGGACCACGAACAGCCGCACCGCCGGCACATCGTCGACGACCAGCAAGCGGCGCCCGGAGAGCGCCGGGTCGGGCGGTTCGCGCCCCGAGGCGGCGGCCGGGGTGGTCTCCAGCGCGACGACGGTGAAGTGGAAGGCCGAGCCCCGGTCGACGGCGCTCTCCACCCACATGCGGCCCCCCATGAGCTCGACGAGCCGCCGGCTGATCACCAGGCCCAGCCCCGTCCCGCCGTACTGCCGGGTGGTCGAGGCGTCGACCTGGCTGAACGACTGGAACAGCCGGTCGAGGCGGTCGGCCGGGATCCCTGGCCCCGTGTCGGCGACGGTGAAGCGCACCTCGTGGGTATCGGCGTCGAGCGGCCGGCTGACCACGTCGAGCTGGACCAGCCCGCGCGCGGTGAACTTGACCGCGTTACTCAGCAGGTTGATGAGCACCTGCCGCAGGCGGGCCGAGTCGCCGAGGAGGGTGGCCGGGACGGTCGGATCGACCATGTGGACGAGCTCGAGCCCCTTCTCGGCGGCCCGGGTCGCCAGGAGGTCGAGCGACTCCTCCACGCAGTCGCGCACGTCGAGCGGGCGGCGCTCGAGCTCGATGCGATCGCTCTCGAGCTTCGAGAAGTCGAGGATGTCGTTGAGCAGCGTCAGCAGCGCGTCGCCGCTCGAGCGAATGAGCTCGGCGCACTCCCGCTGCTCGGGGTCCAGGCGGCCGTCGAGGAGGAGCCCGGTCATGCCGATGACCGCGTTGAGCGGCGTGCGGATCTCGTGGCTCACGTTGGCCAGGAAGCGCGCCTTGACCTGGGCGCTCTGGAGGGCGGCGTCGCGCGCCCGGAGCAGCGTCGCCTCGGCGCGCTTGCGCTCGCCCACGTCCTCGACCATGGCCAGGAAGTGCAGCGGCTCGCCCTCGTGGTCGCAGATCACCGAGAGGGTGAGCGAGGCCCACAGCACGCCGCCGTCGCGGCGGAGGCAGCGGCGCTCCGTCTTGCGGGCGGTCAGCGCGCCGGAGAGCAGGTGCTCGGCCGTGTCGTCGCCCGCCGAGCGGTCCTCGGGGTGCGTGAGCTCGTGCAGGCCGCGCCCGATGAGGTCTTCCTCCTCGGCGGCGAGCATGCGGCAGAGCATGTCGTTGACGGAGCGCAGGCGGAGGCCGAGGTCCAGCACGGCCATGCCCAGCGGCCCCTGGTTGAAGATCGCCCGGAAGCGCTCCTCGCTCTCCCGCAGGGCCTGCTCGGCCGCGCGCCGCTCGGTGACGTCGCGGATGACCCCCACCAGCACGCGGCGGCCGTCGGGCTGGGTGAACGCCTGCTTCTTGGTCAGGATGACGTGGCGGCGCCCGCGCGCGTCGGTGAGGTTCTCCTCGTTCTCGTTGACCTCGCCGGCGCGAAAGGCCACCTCGTCCTGCGCCCAGAAGACGTCCGCCTCCTCGCGAGGGAAGAAGTCGTAGTCCGAGCGGCCGAGGAGCTCCTCCCGCGGGTGACCCATGAGCTCCTCGAAGGCGCGATTGAAGACCACCCAGCGGTGGCGCTCGTCCTTGACGAAGATCGGGTCGGCGACGCTGTCGAGCAGGCGGGCCAGGAACTCGCGGCCGCCGAGGTCGCCCTCGCCCGCATCGTCGCCGTGCTCCTCGCCGACGGCGGCCTCACGGACGGTCCCGACCAGGTAGCGCCGGCCGGCCCCGTCCCGGAGGGGCGCCTTCTCGGCGCGCAGCCGGCGGCTCTCGCCCGAGCCCGGCGCGAGCCGCGCCTCGAGCGTGAACGGGGCCTCGTCGTCGTGGACCCCGGCGGCGGATGCTGCGCGCCGGCCGAGCAGGGCGCGAAGTCCCTCGGGTGGCGCCTCCAGCAGCGCCTCGCGCGGGGCGCGGAGGAGGTCGCAGAGCGCCCGGTTGACCACGAGCAGCAGCCCACCGGCCTCGTCCTCGACGAACATGGGGATCGGCACGACGTCGACGGCGCGGGCGAGGAGCTCACGCGAGACGAGGCCCGGGGCCGCCGCGGGCTCGGGGACGTCGGCGCGCAGGAGGAGCCCTTCGAGGCGGTCTCCAACGCGGCGAGCGAGGTTCCTCACGGCCACCGCCCGGCCGTCGAGCCGGACCAGGCGATGCTCGAGGTCGACCGTCCGGACGCTGGGCCGGAGGCCGGTCTGGACGCCGGGCGGGAGCTCGAGCGAGGCGATCGCCGCCTCGACGCGGGCGCGGTCCAGCGGGTGCACGAGCGACGCCCACGCGTCGACCACCCGGAGGCGCTCGGGCGAGCCCCCGAGCAGCTCCTGGGCCCCTGGCCCGAAGCGGTCGAACGCGCCGGTGCGCAGGTGCAGGGTGTAGGTGACGCCGAGCGCCTCGGCGAGCGGGACGCCGGCGTCGAGGTCGGCGGCCGGGGTCTGGGCAGAGCCCTCCGCCGGCGGGGGGTCGACGCCCGCGCCAGCCCGCGGTGCCGAGGCGTGATCGCCATGCGAAGGACCTTCGCCCACGGTCCCTGGCCTCCCTGGCCGACGACGGGTCGTCTGCCGCCGGGCGGCCTACTCTACTGGGTCGCTCCCGGACGTGCTGCCGCCGGCGGCGGCCCGGCGGGCAGACGCGAGGGCGGCCTCGACCCGCGCGAACTCGGCGCGGACGGCGCGGACCAGGTCCGGGAGGTCCTGGCGGCGGTCTGCCCGCGCGGTCGCCTCGAGCGCGTGGCAGCGCTGCGCCATGGCCGTCGCCCCCAGGCTGGCGCAGCTCCCCTTGAGGCCGTGGGCGTGCCGGATCGCCCCGGGCACGTCGCCGCGGGCCACCGCGTCCTCCAGGGCCGCGAGCATCTGCGGTGCGTCGACGAGGAACAGGTCGGTGAGCTCGGTGGCCACGTCGACCCCGGCGCCCGCGTCGAAGCGCAGCCGGTCGAGCACGCGCCAGTCGATCGGCGCCTCATCACCCGAGCCGACCGTCGCGGCGGCCGCCGAGCCGTCGACCGCGCCGCCGTCGACCGTCGGGGTGGGTGGGTCGCGAGGTTCGCGTCGGCCCGACGCTCCCCCCTCGAAGGCGCCTGCGGGGGGCCGGCGCCGTTGCTCGCATCGGACGAGGATCGCCTGGAGCTCCTCGATCCGCACCGGCTTGCTCACGTACTCGTCCATGCCCGCGTCCAGGCAGCGCTCGCGATCACCGTGCATGGCCCCCGCGGTGAGCGCCACGAGCCACGGGCGCCGATCGGCCGGCGAACCGCGCGTGATGCGCCGGGCGGCCTCGAGCCCGTCGACGCCAGGCATCTGCACGTCCATGAGGACGAGGTCGTACTCGCGCTGGCCGATGGCATCGAGCGCCTGCGCGCCGTCGTCGACCACGTCGGCCGCGTAGCCCAGCCGTCCGAGGAGGCGTACGATCACCTGCTGGTTGACGACGTTGTCCTCCGCGACCAGGACGCGCAGCGGGTGCGCGCGCGCGAGGTCGCGGCGGAGGGCGCCGGCCACGGCCGGCGGCGAGGTCGGAGGCTCGGGGTCGCCGGCCTCGGCGGCCTCGACCACGATCGTGAACGAGAACGTGGACCCCCGGCCCGGCTCGCTCTCCACCCGCAGCGCCCCGCCCATGAGCTCGACGAGGCCCTGGCTGATCGCCAGCCCGAGGCCGGTGCCGCCGAAGCGCCGGCGGGTGGAGGCGTCCACCTGGCTGAACGAGTGGAAGAGCCGCCCTATGCGCTCGGGCGGGATCCCGATGCCCGTGTCGCTGATGCGGAAGGAGAGCTCGTGACGCTCCCGCGCGCCGACGGGCCCGGGCGGCGAGCGGCGGGCGCCGACGCGCACGTGCACGGCGCCCCGCTCGGTGAACTTGACGGCGTTGTCGACGAGGTTCACGAGCACCTGCCGCAGGCGCGTCGAGTCGCCGAGGACGCGGCGGGGCACGGTCGGGTCCACGGTGGTGGTGAGCTCGAGGCCCTTCGCGCCCGCGCGGGGGAGGAGGAGCTCGACGGCCCCCGCGAGGCAGTCGCGCACGTCGAACGCCTGGCGCTCGAGGTCCATGCGGCCCGACTCGATCTTCGAGACGTCCAGGATGTCGTCGATGAGCTGGAGGAGCGCGTCCCCGCTGCTGCGGATGAGCTCGGCGCACTCGCGCTGCTCGGGCGTGAGCGGGGTGTCGAGGAGCAGGGCCGACATGCCGATCACCGCGTTCATCGGCGTGCGGATCTCGTGGCTCATGGTGGCCAGGAAGCGCGACTTGGCCAGCGTCGCCGCCTCGGCCACTTCCTTGGCGCGCTGGAGCTCCTCCTCCACGTGCTTGCGGGCGGTGATGTCGAGGAAGACGCCGTTCCAGAGGACCACCCCGCCGGGTCGCCGGGAGGGGGTGGAGGTCGCGTGGAGCCAGCGCTCCTCGCCGGAGCGCAGCGCGACGCGGAACTCCAGGCGGAACGTCTCCATGGTGCGGGCGGAGGTCTCGACGGCGCGCGCGAACGTCTCCTTGTCGGCGGGGACGATGATCTCGAGGGCCACCGCTGCGTCGCGGAGGATCTCGTCGGGGTCGAGGCCCAGCACGGGGCCGACGCTCGGGCTGATGAACGGGAACCGCTGCGCGCCGTCCGGGTGGAGCTCGAACTGGTAGACGACGCCGGGGATGCTGGCCGCGACCTCGCGCAGATGGGCCTCGGTGTCGCGCAGGGCGCGCTCGGTGCGGCGGCGGTCGCGCAGGTCGCGCTTGAACCCGACGTAGCAGCGCGGCCGGCCGGCGTCGTCCATGACGGCGAAGGCGTCGAGCTCGAGCTCGAGCGGGGCGCCGTCAGCCGCCCGGGAGACCACCTCGCCCCGAAAACGCCCCGTCTCGGCGAGCTCCCGCGCGACCCGGTCGAACGCGGCCTCGCCCATGTGGATCGCCGGCGTCCGGCCGACGAGCGCCTCGTCGGGGCGGCCGATGAGCCGCCGGTGGGCGGCGTTGCGATAGAGGTACGTCCCGTCGAGGGCCATCACGGCGACCGCCTCGGGGCAGCGCTCGAGCGCCTCGAAGAGGACCTGCTCGGCGCCGGCGCGTTCCGCCGCCCAGGTGGCGTCGCCGTGCTCGACAACGACGAAGGCTCCCAGGCGCAGGGCCCGGAGGGCCAGGGCGCAACCCGGTCTGGCCTCGATCGTGCGCTCGACCGCGGCCTGCCCCGCCGCGAGGGCCACGGCCACGGCGTCCGCCAGGGCCTGGGCCGCCGCCGGCGGCAACCCCGCGGAGATGCGCTCGACGTAGCGATCCCCCGGGGCGAGGTCGGTGGTCAGGCCGATGGCGGCCGCGAGGGCGGGCCAGTTCGGGTCGGCGCCGACGACCAGACCGTCGGCTCCGAGGAGCACGTGCGCGCGCGGCGGAGGCGTGAGGTGCGGGAATCCCTTCATCGGAGCTCCCCGCCGTTGTACCGCGCGAAGCACCCCCGCGTGGTCCGGCGACGCGAGCCGCCCGGGCGGTCCTCAGCGGAGCGCGCCGAGGCGGGCCTCGAGCCGCTCGGGCAGATTGCCGCCGCCCGCGCGAGCCTTGGCCAGCCGCAGGGCCTCCTCGAGCGTCGCCCGGTCGGTCGAGCGGAGCGCCTCGTGAAGGAGGCGACCGAGCTCCCACTCGCCGGCGCCCTCGCGCGCCGCCCGCAGGCGCTCGAGCAGCGGCGCCCGCGACGAGCGCGCCGGGGCCCCGCCGCCACCCGCCACGCCGTCGAACGCGTCGGTCGGCGGCGTCGGCTCCTGCGGGGGCGACTCGTCCGTCCGCTGCTGGTCGGGCCGGCCGGCCAGTGGGCTCCGGGGCCGATCGGACTCGTCCACCTCGGTCGACGACTCCTTCGCCCGTTCGTCGTCCCGATCGTCGGCCTGATCCACGACCCGTTCGTTGGCCCGGTTCGAGGTCCGGGGCCGGCGAGCCTCGCTGGACTGCGCGGCCGGGGTGGCGGCCACGTCGCCGTTCGAGGTCTGATCGGCCGGGAGGCCTGCGTTCTGGACCCGCCGGGGGCTCGGCGCCGGCGGGGCCTGCTCGGTGCTCGGCGGCGGGGTTGGCGCCGGGGGCTCGGCGGCCGCCGAGGACTCGGCGGCCATGGGGGACTGGGCGGCCGCCGGCGGCCCGGGCTTCTCGACCGGCCCCTGGAGCTCGGCCCCGACGGGGGCGGCCGCCTCGCGGCGGGCGAGCAGCTTCGAGTCGAACCGCTGCGGCGCCGCGCGACGGGCCTCGAGCGCGCGGGCCACCTCCTGGGCGAGGGCGGCCATCTCGGTGAGGACCTTGTCCTTCGGGAAGGTCACGACGCGCGAGAAGATCCGCCCCTGGTCACCCAGGATCTCGGCCGAGAGGGCGACTGCGTCGCCGCGCTCCCAGAAGGCGCCCGTGACGCGGTAGTCGACCTGCTGGCCGGACTCCGGCGCGGCGCGGTCCAGGACGTGGACCGCCGCGACGCCGTCGAGGGCCGAGACGACGAACTCCGGCACCGCCTCGCCCAGCCAGGCGAACTCGTCGCTGCTCACGCCCGCGCGCCACTCGAGCACGACGACGCGCGCCGGGGGCGAGGGCGGCGCGGTCAGGAGCCAGACGCCGACCGCGGCCAGGGCGACGCCGGCGAGGATGGCGGCGATCAGACCGCCGCGCCCCGGGCGCCGGCCGCGGCCGCCCCCGGCCTCGACGCGGTGCGCCGGGTCGTGCGCCGGCCCGCCAGCCGCGCCGTTCACCGTCATCGACGCCGGCGCCGGGCTGACGATCGGCCCGGCCGCGCCAGGCAGCGGGATGGGCGCGATCACGGAGTCCTCGAAGGGGCCCGCCGCGCGCGCGCCCGCGGTCTCCGCTGGCGCCCGGCCGCTCGGGGCCTCGAGCACTGTCGGCCCGCTGTCGCGCGCGTCCGCCGCGGCCGGCCACGAGGCTGGCGACGAGGCCGGGGGCGAGGAGGAGGAGGCCGCCGGGCGATCGCCCTCGGGCAGCCTGGCGATGATCCGCTCGAGGTCCGCCGCGAGGGCCTCGGCCGATGGATAGCGCTCGGCGGGGTCCTTGCGCAGGAGCCGCTCGAGGACGGCCTGGAGCGACGGGGGGACGTCGGCGCGCGTGCGGGAGATCGGCGGGATCTCGTCGGCGAGGATCTTCTTGAACAGCGCCAGCGGCGTGGGCGCCTCGTGCGGCGGGCGGCCGGCGAGGAGCTCGTAGAGCACGACGCCGAGCGAGTAGAGGTCCGAGGCGAACCCGACCTCGGCCCCGTTGCACTGCTCGGGCGAGCTGTACTGGGGCGTGCCCATGAACGCGCCGGTCTGCGTGATCCGCTGGGCCGAGAGGCTGCGCGCCAGGCCGAAGTCGGCCAGCTTGACCACGCCGTCCGTCGTGAGGAGGACGTTCTCGGGCTTGAGGTCGCGGTGGACGACCCCGAGCGCGTGGGCGGCGGCGAGCCCCCGGGCCATGTCGCGGGCCACCTCGCAGGCGCGGCGCAGGGGGAAGGTCCGGTGCCGCTCGAGCTGGGCGGCGAGCGAGCCGCCGGTGACGAGCTCGAGGGACATGAACGCCACGCCGCCCTCGCAGCCGGCGCCATAGATCTGCACGACGTGGGGGTGGTTGAGGCGCGCGGCCGTCCGCGCCTCGCGCACGAAGCGCTCCACGTACTCCTCGTCGGCGGCCAGGTTGGGGGCGAGGACCTTCACGGCGACGGGCCGGTCGAGCGCCGTGTCGACGGCGCGGTAGACCGCCCCCATGCCCCCGCGGCCCAGGAGCGCCTCGAGGCGATACACGCCCAGGCGCCGTCCCGTGAGCTCGCTCTCGCGCGTCGTGGTCACCTGTCCCCCGCCCACTTCGACCGACGAGACCCACCCGCAGGTTCCGCCGCGCCTGGAGAATAGCGCGCGCGGCCTCCGCTCACCCGGTCGACACAGCCGACCCCGTCGGCGTGGGGGTCCTCCCCGCCCCCTTTGACGCAGGGCGCCGCCGGTGGCTAGAATCCGCGCCGCCTGGGCGCTCCCTTTCTATCCGCTTGCGCCTGAAGGAGTAGGGAATGCCCGATCCTCGACGCGACGGCGAGGGCATGATCGACCTCGCCACCTTCGAGCGCCTCGACGCCGCGCGGCGCGAGGCGCTCGAGGCCGAGGCCGCCCAGAACGCGGCCGACGAGCTGCCCGCCTCGCTGACGCGGGACCGGCTGGCCGAGCTCAAGGACGCCTACCGGACCCAGATCGAGGAGCGGCTGAAGAACCGCCGACGCCAGCGCCGCCTCATGCGCGGCGGGGAGGCCCCCCGATGACCCGCCCCTTCTCCGGCGTCCGCGCGGCGGCCGTGGCCCTCGCCCCGCTGCTCCTGCTCGCGCAGGGGTGCTCCTTCGACCGCATGGCGGCCGACACCATGGCGCCGGTGCTCCTGCGCACGAAGGACAACTTCAACCGCGAGTCGGTCCCGCGCTTCGCCCGCGAGGCCGGGCCGGGCCTCCTCGTGACCCTCGACGGCATGGTCCTGGCGAGCCCGCGCAACGTCGAGCTGCGCCTGCTCCAGGCCGAGATGAACGCCGCCTTCGCCTTCGGCTTCCTCGAGCGCGAGGACCCCGTGTGGGCGACCTCGCTCTACCGCAAGGCGCGCGCGGCCGCGGCCGCCGCCCTGGCCGAGGAGGACGACGACCTGGCCGCGGCGCTGGCGCAGGGCGACCAGGCCCGCCTCCGCGCCCTGCTCGCCGACGCCGACGAGGACGCCCTGCCGGCCCTCTTCTGGTGGGCCTTCGCCCGCGGCGCCGAGGTGAACCTCAACCGCGGCGACACGACGCAGGTGGCGGCCCTGGCCACCGTCGACCTCGTCATGGGCTGGGTCCTCGGCCGCGACGAGCGCTTCTACAACGGTGGGCCGCACCTCTACTTCGCCCTGCGCCACCTGGCCCTGCCGCCCAGCTTCGGCGGCAAGCCGCAGGAGGGCCTCAAGCACTTCGAGGCCGTCGAGCGCATCACCGGCGGCAAGCTGCTCATGGCGCGCGTCCTGCGCGCGCAGTTCCACGCGCCGACGCTCGCGGCCACGCCGGCGGGGACGCCGATCGCGCAGGTCCTCGAGGCGCAGAAGGCGGCCTGGGCCGCCTACCACGACCCCCTCGCGGCGGTCCTCGGCGCGCCCGACGACCTGTGGCCCGAGCAGGCGCTGCCCAACGCCGTGGCGAAGGTCCGCGCGCGCGAGCTGCTGCAGGACCCCGAGGGCAACAACATCATCACCCCGCCCGGGGTGACGAACGCGTACAAGAAGGAGCCCGCGGCCGACGGCGGCTGGGGCGACGAGGGCGACGGGGCCTGGGGCGACTCGGCCGGCCCGGTGCAGGACCGCTGAACACCGCGCGCCGCGCGCTCCCCTCGCGGGGAGGCGGGGCGCGCCGACCCGACGGAGTCGGGAGAGGGGATCGAGCCATGCGCGCTCGCAAGCTTGGCCTGGCCGCGCTGGTCGCCGCCGGGACGTTCGCGGCCACGCCGGGGACCGACGTCGCCGCGCAGCAGCGCGGCGTGACCCTGCGCATCGCCACGCAGGCGCCCGACGGCACCGTGTGGATGGACGCGCTCAACGACATCCAGCGCGAGATCGACCGCGGCACCAAGGGCCGCGTCGCCTTCCAGTTCTTCCCCAACGGCAGCCAGGGCGACGAGAAGGCCGTCATCGAGCGCATGCAGGTGGGCCTGCTCCACGGCGGGCTGTTCACCGGGATCGGCCTGGGCGAGATCCTCCCCAAGGTGCGCATCCTCGAGATGCCCTTCCTCTACCGCAACAAGGAGGAGATCGACGCGGTCAAGGCCGCGCTCGAGGAGGAGCTGCGCGCGGGCTTCGAGGAGCGCGGCTTCGTGTTCCTCGGCTGGGCCGAGGTCGGCTGGGCCTACATCTTCTCCAAGCAGGAGGCGCGCAACCTCGCCGAGCTGCGCCAGCGCAAGATCTGGGTGTGGCAGGGCGACCCGCTCGCCGAGCGCACCTTCCAGGTCTTCGGCCTCGCCGGCACGCCGCTGCCGCTCACCGACGTCCTCACCTCGCTCGAGACCGGCATGATCGACTCGGTCTACAACTCGCCCTACGGGCTCGTCGGCCTGCAGTGGCACCGCAACGTGCGCTACATGAGCCGCATGACCGTCGGCCACGGCACGGGCGCGCTGCTCGTCTCGAAGAGCGAGTGGGAGAAGATCCCGCCGGCGGTGCGCGGCAACATCGCCGCCGCCTGCCGCCGGCGCCTCGACGCCCTCCTCACCGAGGTCGGCGCCAAGAACGAGCAGACCGTCACCGAGCTGCAGCAGAACGGCACGACGATCATCCCCATCCCCGAGGAGGAGATGCCGCAGTACCTGAAGTTCGGCGAGCAGGTCGCCGAGCAGATGGCCGGCGTCCTCTACGACAAGGCGCTCCTCGAGCGCGTGCGCGGCATCCTCCGCGAGCGCCGGGCCGGCGGCCGCTAGCCAGGCCCGGCGAGCACCCATGAACCACGCCCCCCCGAGCGACGACGCGGCGCCGCCGCTCCCCGCCCGCGCCCCGCGCGCGCTGGGGCCGCTCCTGCGCCTCGACCGCCAGCTCCAGCGGCTCGAGGTGGGCCTCTGCGCGGCCAGCCTCCTGGTCATGATCGGGCTGGCCTTCGCGCAGGTGCTCCTGCGGACGTTCCGCACCGACGTCCTGCAGCCGGTGGCGTGGTTCGACAACATCGCCCGGCACCTCGTGATCTGGGTTGGCATGCTCGGGGCGAGCCTCGCCACGGCCGAGGGGCGCCACATCTCGATCGAGGCCCTGCCCAAGCTCCTCGGGCCGGGCGGGCGGCGGCGCAACGAGCTGCTCGTGAGCCTGGCCTCGCTCGTGGTCGTCGGCGCCCTCTTCGTCCTGTCGATGCTCTACATGCTCCGCGTGCAGGTCCCCGACGTCGCGCACCTGTTCCGCATCGACGCGCTCGAGCTCAACGTCCCGCGCTGGCCGTTCCTGGTCATCGTGCCCTTCGGCCTGGCCGTGATCGGCTGGCGCTTCGGCCTGCGCGCCGCGCAGGCCTGGTGGATGACCGACGAGGAGTACCACGCCCGCGAGGCGGCCCTCGAGCGCGAGGTCATGGCCGGCGCCGAGGCCGAGGTCGCGCCGCCCGCCGAGGCGCCGCCCGCCGCCGCCGCCTCGCCTGCCGAGGCCAAGGCCTCGGACCCCGAGGCCCCGGTGGCCGCCGGTCCGGATGCCGGCGCGACGCCCGCCGACTGGCCGCCGCCCGCCGACGCCTCGCCGGCGCCGGTCGCCGGCGCGCCCGCGCCGGCCCGCTCCCCCTTCGCCCGGCCCGGCCTCGGCCGCTCGACCGACGAGATCCCCGTCTACCGCGACATCGCCGACGACGACGACCGCTCCGAGCCGTCGGCGCGCCACGTCGTCGCCGAGTCGTCGGAGGCGCTCGAGGCCCTCCGCCCGCCGCTCGACTCCTCCGACGTCCTCGACCCGCCCTCCGACATCGGCGGCGACGACCTCGTCGAGGACGCGGTCGAGCGCCTCGCCGACACCGAGCGGCTGAAGATCGCCCGCGACCCCGGCCCCGCCGACGACGAGCCCGAGCCGCAGACCGACCGCCTGCCGCGGCCCGACCTGCCGGCCGACGGCCCCCGGCCGGCCGACCAGGACGAGCCGGGGAGGACCGCGTGACCGCCCTCGAGCCGCCCGCCTGGCGCCGCCCCCTGCCCGCCCGCGGCCGCGCCCTGGCCGTCGTCGCGGCCGTGGCCCTGCTGCTCGTCGCCTGCGCCGAGGAGCCGCCCGCCCTGACCCCGATCGGCGCCGACGCGCCGGACGCGCCGGTGATCCGGCGCGTCGAGCCGGCCCGCGGCAGCCCCGCCGGCGGCGAGCAGGTGGTCATCCACGGCGAGCGCCTCGACCGCGCCGGCGTCGTGTGGGTCGGTGACGCCCTCGTCCATGAGGTCACGGTCGAGGACGGCGGCGCGCGCCTCGTCTTCAAGACGCCCGTGACCCGCGCCGGCGCCCTCCTCGACGTGGCCGTCGGCAAGACCGACGACTGGGGCGAGGAGGTCGAGCTGCGCGTCGTGGCCCGCGGCGCCTTCGAGACGAGCGGCCTCCCCCGCTGGGCGATCGGCGCCATCGGCGCGCTGATCGGCGTCCTGGCCCTCCTCGGCGCGCCGCTGTTCGTGGTCATCGCCGCGATCACCTGCCTCGGCTGGTACCTCGAGGCCGAGCTGAAGAGCGACGTCGGCTTCTTCACCCGCCCGGGCGACGGCGCCGGCCTGGCGACCGACGTGTTCATCTCCTGGCTCAAGCCCATGGGCGACTCGCCCCTGTTCATCGCGATCCCGCTGTTCACCTTCGCGGGCGCGCTCATGAGCGAGTCGAAGACGCCCACGCGCCTGATCACGCTCTGCCGGGCGCTGCTCGGCTGGCTGCCGGGCGGCCTGGCCCTGGTCACGATCGTCACCTGCTCGTTCTTCACCGCCTTCACCGGCGGCTCGGGCGTGACGATCATCGCCCTCGGCGGGCTGCTCTTCCCCATCCTCCTCAAGGAGAAGTACCCGGAGCGGTTCACGCTCGGCCTCCTGACCACCTGCGGCAGCCTCGGCCTCCTCTTCCCGCCCTCGCTGCCGGTGATCGTCTACGGCCTCGTGGCCCGCGTCGACGTCGGCCGCCTGTTCCAGGCGGCGCTCCTCCCGGGCGTCGTGCTCTGCGGGATCCTCTTCGTCACCTCCTTCGTCCAGGCCGTGCGCTCGGGCGTCCCCCGCCACCCCTTCGACCTGCGCGCCGTCGGCCGGGCGATCGTCGGGGCCGGCTGGGAGCTGCCGCTGCCGATCATCGTGATCGGCGGCATCTACGGCGGGATCGTCACCGCCGCCGAGGCCTCGGCCGTGACGGCCTTCTACGTGATCTTCATCACGGTCGTCGTCCACCGCGACGTCGCCCCGCGCGACCTCGTGGGCGTCGTGCGCCGGAGCGCCGTCCTCGTCGGCGCGATCCTGCTGATCATCGGTACGGCCCTGGGCTTCACCTCGTGGCTGACGACCGAGCAGGTGCCGCAGAAGATCCTGGCGCTCATGCAGAGCCGGATCGACGACAAGCTCACGTTCCTGCTCATGTTGAACGTGTTCCTGCTCATCGTCGGCTGCCTCATGGACGTGTTCAGCGCCACGCTCGTCGTCGTGCCGCTGATCGTCCCGGTGGCCCTCGAGTTCGGCGTGGACCCCTACCACCTGGCCGTGATCTTCCTCGTCAACCTGGAGATCGGCTACTCGACGCCGCCCGTGGGCATCAACCTGTTCATCGCCGCCCTGCGCTTCCGCCGCTCGGTGCTGTCGCTCTACGCGGCGTCGGTGCTGTTCATCCTCGTCCTCCTCGTGGCGCTCGTGCTGATCACCTACGTGCCCGCGCTGTCGCTGGGCGTCTTCGACCGCCTGCCCGCGATCGAGGTCGACGCCGGCGACGAGGTCACCCTCACCGAGGGCGGCGACCCGGTGCCCATCGCGGCGACCACGCGCCTCGGCGGCCTGGGCATCGAGGAGGCCCGCGCCCAGCACGAGGAGGCCCGCGCCGCCCTGCGCGCGCGCGAGGCGGCGACCGGCCTCGTGTGGGCCGACCTCGAGCAGGCCGTGCGCGAGGCCGACGCGCGCCTCACCCGCGCCCCCGGCCCCGACGAGCGCCGCGCCGCGAGCGAGGCCCTGCGGGCGGCCAAGGACGCCCAGGCGCCGCTCGCGACCGAGGCCGCCGCCGTCGAGCAGGCCCGCCGGCTCGTGCAGGAGCTCGACACGCTCGCCCGCACGGTCAAGTGGCGCTCCCGGCGCACGGGCCAGGAGGCCCAGGGCGCCGTCTTCGACGCCTCGCGCCTCGCCCCAGGCCAGCACATCGTCACGGCCACCGCCCGCGACGACCGCGGCCACGTGGCCCAGGTGACCTTCCGCGTCGAGGTCCTCCCCCGCCCGCCCGGCGAGGGCGGGGACGACGAGGGCGGCTGGTAGCGGAGCTCTGGAGGATCACAACAGAGGAGCAGAGGGAACAGAGAGTGGGCCGGATCTCCTTCGAGGCAAGCGAGGCTTCTTCTCTGGTGCCCACTGTGTGCCTCCCCTGGTGGACCGCCTTCAACTCGTCACGTGAAGGGGTCGTCAGGCCGGTGACGCCTCGAGCTCTGCTTCCTCTGCTCCTCTGTTGTGAGTGAGTACGGCTCTCCTCTGCGAGGACAGACGGAGCGCCTACCGCTCTACCGCGAAGAGCCGCAGCCCGATCGTCGGCGAGGCCTCGTTGCCGGGCGCGACCAGGTGCACCGCGGAGGCGCCCGTCTGGTCGAGGGCGGAGGCGATCGAGCCGCCCTTGACGACCAGCTTGCCGTCGCGGCGCGTCGAGGTCAGCTCCTGCACGTTGCCCACCACGTCGTGCAGGTCCCAGTCGTTCTTGTCCCGCTGGAAGCTGCGCACGCGGGCCAGCCGCCCGCGCACGGCGGCGTAGCCCTCGTCGGCGCGCCACGCCTCGAACGTCGCGCCCCACGGGTACTCGGCGCCGCTCGCCCCGCGCGCCGCTCGCTCCCACTCGCCCTCGGTCGGCAGGCGGAACTCGACCCGCCGCGGCTTGCCGTCGGGGCGCCGCGAGCGCCAGCGGCAGTACTCCACGGCGTCCTCGAGCGAGATCGAGCGCACGGGCTCGTCGGTCGGGCCAGGGAAGCCGCGCGGGCGGGCGCGGCCGGTCGCGCGCACGAACTCGTCCCACTCGACGCAGGTGACCTCGGCGTCGCCGGCGTAGTAGACCGCCGGCAGGGCATGCACCGCGCCGGCGGGCGACGTCCAGGCGCCGCCCGGGATCGTGATCATGCGCGGCCCGAGGTCGGCCCACACCGCGACGCGCGCGGTCCAGTGCCGCAGGCGCTCGTCGATCCAGGCCCGCTCGGCGGCCGGGCAGTCGCCGCCCACGTAGACCGGGTGCTCCACGAGCTGCTGGACGCGCTGCAGCCGCCCCTGCGCGAGCGCCTGGGTCTCGCGCTCGTCGGGCAGCTCGCGCACGCGCTCGACCATGCGCAGGAAGCGCCCGACCCGCTCGTCCGTCGGCGGCCGCTCGGGCGGCCGCTGCGCCCGCGCCAGCGCCTGCTCCGCCCGGGCCAGCCCGTCGCCGAGCCGCCGGTGGAGCGCGCTCGCCAGCGGCTCGTCCTGCGCGAGCGCGGTGAGCCGCCCCCGCAGCTCGTCGAGGCGCGTCATCACCGCCTGGACCCTGGCCGGCGTCGGCGGCGCGGCGCCCTCCGGCGGCTCGGTCACGGCGCGGAGCTGCTCCTCGGCCGAGCGCAGCGCCGGCGCGAGCGGCGTCAGCGCCTGGAGCGCCTGCGCCCGCGCCCGCACCGGCGCCTCGTCCGAGAACCGCCGGGCCGGCTCTCGCGCGCTCGAGCGCCGTCGCCGCGTCGACGTCCAGCGCCAGGGCGCCTCGAGCGCCGCCGCCAGCGCCTCGTCGCGCGCCGCGACGAGGGCCTTCCGCTCGGCCGCCGCGGCCTCGGCCGCCGCCCGGTCGCCGGCCTCGCGCACCAGCGCCTCGAACTCGCGCCGCAGCTCGCCCTGCTGCTGGCGGTCGGGGTGCTCGCGGATCGCCGCCTCGAGGAGCTCCCGCGCGCGCGGCAGGTCGCCCGCGGCGCGGGCCGCTCGCGCGTCCGCCGCGCCCCGCGCGGCCCCGAGCGTCCGGCGCGCGACCTCCACGTCGGTGTGACCGCTCGGCAGGAGGCGCTCGGCCTCCGCGAGGTGCCCGGCCGCCTCCTCGAGGCGGCCGGCGCGCAGGGCCTGCTCGAAGGTGCCCAGGACCGCGCGCCCGGGCGCCAGCGGGTCCTTGGGGGGGTCCTTCGGGGGGTCGGTCGGCGGCGCCTCGGTCGTGGGCCGCGGCGGCCGCCCCTGCGCGGCGACCTCGGTCCGGAGCTGGTCGAGGCGCGCGCGCACCGCCGCGTCGTCCTTGCGCCCGAGCGCCGCCTCGTAGGCGCCGACCGCCGCCGCGGCGTCGGCCTGGGCCTGCCCCTGGCGCCAGCGCGCGGCCAGGTCGTCGGCGCGCTGCACGAGGCCCGACCACTCGGCGCCGCGCGCGCGCGCCAGGAGGTCGGCCGCGCCCCGGTCGTCGGGGCGCTCCCGGACGACGGGCTCGAGCAGCGCCGCCGCCGCCGCCGCGTCGCCGCGGTCGAGGAGCCCCGCCGCCTCCTTCAGGGCCGGGTGCTCGCCGTCGCCGCCGCCGAGGAGCAGCGCCAGCGTCGTCGTCACCGAGGCCACGAGCGCCAGCGCGAGCCCCAGGCCCAGGACGACCAGCGGCGCCCGCGAGCCCGCTCGTGCCGGCGTGGCTGCCGGCGGCGGCATCGGCGCCGCCGGCGTGATCGCCGGCAGGGCCACGGTCGGCTGCGGCGCCAGGGGCGCCGGCGGCTCTTGCGCCAGCGGCGCGGGCACCTCGACGGTGAGGCCGACGGCCGGCGCGCGGGCCTCTTCGGCTCGACCGGGGGCTCGACCGGGCGCCCGGCCGGCAGGCGCGCCGTCGAGGGCCGCCAGGACCTCCTCCGCCGACTGGTAGCGGGCGTCCGGCCGCTTCTCGAGCAGGCGCAAGGTCACGTCCTCGAGCACCGGCGGCAGCCCCGGGCGCAACGACGACGGGGCGGGCGGGGCCTCGACGATGTGCTTGCCGAGGAAGCCCATGGGCGTGTTGCTCTTGAACGGCAGCTCGCCCGTGAGCATCTCGAACAGGATCACGCCGAGCGAGTAGAGGTCCGACCGGCCGTCGACCGCCTCGCCCGAGCACTGCTCGGGGCTCATGTACTGCGGCGTCCCGGTGACCACGCCCTCCTGCGTCTTGTAGAGCCCGCCCATGCCGCTCTCGCTCGAGCCGTCGCTCGACTCGAGGGCGATCTTGGCGATCCCGAAGTCCATCACCTTGACGACGTCCTCGCCGTCCTTGCCGGTGACGAGCATGATGTTTCCGGACTTCAGGTCGCGGTGGACGATCCCCTTCTTGTGCGCCTCGCCCACCGCCCCGAGCGTCTGGCGCATGAGGCGCGCGACGCGCTCGACCGGCAGGGCGCCGTCGGCCTTGAGCACGTCCTCGAGCGTCTGCCCGGCGACGAACTCCATGGCCATGTAGAACAGCCCGCCCTCGGCCTCGCCCGCGTCGTAGATCTGGATGACGTGCTTGTGCTGGAACTTCGACGCC
Organism: Planctomycetota bacterium; assembly: GCA_019636275.1. Taxonomy (GTDB): domain Bacteria; phylum Planctomycetota; class J058; order J058; family J058; genus JAMLIC01. The sequence goes on from JAHBXY010000037.1 coordinate 28,466, forward strand.
GCGCGGATCTCGCGCCGGAAGCGCTCGAGCGACGGCTTGGAGGAGATCAGGCCCGGGTTGAGGACCTTGAGGGCGACGATCTTCTCCATGAGGCAGTGCTCGGCCTTGTAGACCGTGCCCATGCCGCCCTCGCCCACCTTCTCGAGCACGCGATAGCGCGAGGCGATCGTCCGCCCGACGAGCGCGTCCTTGGCCCCGTTCTGGGCCGGCGCGGGCGCCGGGCGCGGCGCCGCCGAGGCCGGGCCCGGGCGCGCGTAGGACGGCGCGTCGACGACCATCGTGCGCGCACCGACCGGCGCGGCCATCTCGATCGTGCGCTCCACCTCGGGCGTCGCGGCCGGCGGCGGCGAGGCCTCGAGGAGCCCGCGCGGCCCGAGCGCCCGCCGGAACGTCGACCCGTCGAGGTCGCCCGCCGCCCGCAGCTTGGCGAGGTCCTCGACCTGCCGGCCCAGGTCGTCCGAGTCGCCCACGTCGGCCGCCGTCAGGCCGGCCTCCTCGATCTTCGCCGTCTCGTCGGCGAGCCGCTGGAGCTGCTCCTCGACGACCTCCTCGCTCTGCTCGGGCGTGAGCAGCCGCCGCTCGATCAGGAGCTGCCCGATGCGCACCCGGTGCTGCGCCTGCTCCTGCCGGGCGAAGCACTCGCGGAGGACCGCCAGGTCGACCCAGCGCCGCTCGAGCACGATCCGGGCGTAGATCTTCTCGGCGCGCATGAACTGCGTCAGCGCCTGCGCCCGCTGCACGCGCTGCGCCTGCTCACGCGTGAGGACGCCCCGCTGCACGAGGACGTCGGCGAGCGTGGCCCGGCCGCCGGCGGCGGCCAGGGCCTGCGTCACCTGCGCGGGCGTGACCAGGCGGTTGCCGAGCGCGATCCGCCCGAAAAGGATGTCCGAGTACGAGGCCATCCCCACCCACCCGTCACGGCGGCGCCAGACGAACGCATCTCTTTTAACCGCAAGGTGATCGCCCGATCATAGCCCTGGCGCAGGCCGCCCGCAACGAAGCGCTCGGGCGACGTTCGGTCGCCCCTCTCACGCAAGCTCTTGTCCTTGCGCTGCTTGCCCAGAGGGTTAACATGGGGGCCCTGTCCTCGTGCGTCGAGGAGCCACGCCGTCCGATGCCCCGGCTGATCATGATCGAGGGTCCCCGCAGCGGGGACAGCTTCCAGCTCGCGGCGGAGAGCTTCATCGGCTTTCACAACGGGCACATCGCGCTCCTCCCGCGCCAGGACCGCAACGCCTGCTGCTACATCCGCGGCACGTCGCCCGAGCGCTTCGAGCTGCGCAACATGGGCCCGCCGGAGCGCATCCTCGTCAACGGCGAGGGTGTGCGGCAGGCGCTCCTGCACCACGGCGACCTGATCTCGATCGCCGACTCGCTCATGATCTTCGACTCGGACGGCTCGCAGAACGAGTCGTCGGGGATCACCGGCCTGGCCCAGCTCAACCCGGCGGCCCACGGGCCGCCGGGCGGCGCCGACCCGCGGTTCGGCGCGATCCAGCCCGGCGAGGCGTCCGACATGATGCTCGGCACCGTCTCGATCCGGCGCGAGGACCTGCAGCGCGAGAACATCAACTTCCGCCAGAAGCACTACGCCGACCACGCGCAGGTGCTGAGCGAGATCAAGGACGACCGGCGGGTCAAGACGCTCTTCCAGGTGATCGCCAAGATCTCGACGATCCTCGACCTGCAGACGCTGCTCAACGAGCTGCTGTCGATGATCTTCGAGGTCCTGCCGGCCGACCGCGGCTCGATCCTCCTCTACGACGAGGGCAACCGCCGCCTGCGCACCGTGGGCTCGCGCTCGCGCCGCCCCGGCAACGCCAAGGTCAAGATCTCCAAGACGATCGTGAAGGAGGTGCTGCGCACCAAGGACTCGCTGCTCACGGCCGACGCGCAGCGCGACCAGCGCCTCGACATGGCCATGTCGATCGTCGACGAGAACATCCGCAGCGCCCTGTGCGTGCCGCTCGTCCGGCAGGAGCACATCCTCGGGATCATCTTCCTCGACACGTTCGAGGCCGGCCGTCAGTTCAACAAGGACGACTGCGAGCTGCTCACGGCGATCGCCATGCAGGCCGCCATGGCCATCGAGAACGCCCGGCTCATCAAGGAGATGGGCGACCGCGAGCGCATCCGCCACGAGCTCGACCTCGCGTCGATGATCCAGAAGCAGCTCCTGCCGAAGAAGCTCCCCAGGAGCCAGTTCATCGAGGTCTACGGGAAGATGATCCCCGCCAAGGAAATGAGCGGGGACTACTTCGACTTCATGGACCACGACGGCCAGGGCAACTTCCACATCTGCATCGGCGACGTCAGCGGCAAGGGGCTGCCGGCCGGCCTGGTCATGATCATGGCCCGCTCCTACTTCCGCCCGCTGACCAAGGCCACGGAGTCGCCGCGGGCGATCCTGGCCGAGGCCAACCGGCTCCTGCACGCCGACACGCGCCGCGACGTGTTCATGAGCGCGCTGCTCCTCTACTGGAGCGACGAGCTGGGCAAGTTCATCTGGAGCGGCGCCGGCCACGAGCACCTGATCGTCTACCGGGCGCGCACGCGCCGCGCCGAGGCGATCAAGGCCGGCGGCTGCGTGCTGGCCGCCGTGCGCGACGCCGACGCGATCTTCCAGGAGCACGAGCTGGTCCTCGAGCCGGGCGACTCGCTCGTCCTCTACACCGACGGCGTCACCGAGGCGAAGAACCCGGCCGGCGAGTTCTTCGCCCAGGACAGCCTGGACCCGGTCAAGCGCCTGGTCGAGCTCTACGGCCACCTCTCGGCCAAGGACCTGCTCGAGGCGATCCTCTGGGAGCTCAAGCAGTTCATCAACGGCGCCGAGCAGGCCGACGACATCACCGTCGTCACGGTCAAGCGCCCCGCCGCGCCGGGCCTCGCGCCCCCGCCGCCGACCCCGCTCGGGGGGCCGCTGTGACGCCGGCCGCCGCCGCGCCCGACCTGGCCTACGAGGCCCTCGGGGAGGCCTTCCGCATCGGCGGGCGCATCCCCATCCGCAACCGCGTGTTCGCCGCGCCCATGTGCGGGGCGTCGAAGCTGCCCTACCGGCGGCTGGCGCGCCGCCACGGGGCCGACATCGCCTACACGGAGATGGTCAAGGCCTACCCGCTCGTGCGCGACGACAGGAAGACCAAGGAGCTCCTGGTCACGGCGCCCGACGAGGCCCCCTGCGGGCCGCAGATCTGCGGCGGCGACCCCGACACCATGGGCCGCGCGGCGGCCGTCCTCGAAGCCATGGGCTTCCCGCTGGTCGACATCAACATGGGCTGCCCCGTGAAGCGCGTCGTCAACGAGGGCGCGGGCGCGGCGCTGCTCAAGGACCCGGCGAAGATCGAGGCGGTCGTGCGCGCGTGCGTGCAGGCGGCGACGGTGCCGGTGACGGTCAAGCTGCGCAGCGGCTGGTCGCACCAGGGGCACGCCGACGCCGTGACGCTCGTGCGCGCGGCCGAGCAGGGCGGCGCGGCGCTCGTGTGCATCCACGGGCGCGTCCGCTCCCAGCACCACGAGGGCGACGTGGACTTCGACGCGATCGCCCGCGCCAAGCAGGCGGTCTCGATCCCGATCGTCGCCAACGGCGGCATCGAGTCGGCCGAGGACGCCCTGGTCATGGTCCGCGAGACGGGCTGCGACGCGGTGATGATCGGCCGCGGCGCCTACGGCCGGCCGTGGCTGTTCCGCGACGTCGCCCGCGCCCTCACCGGCCGCCCGCCCCTGCCGCCGCCCGGCTGGGAGGGGATCTGCGACGTCATGGAGGAGCACCTCGAGGGGATGCTCGACCTCCTCGGGGTCGTCGGCGTGCGCCTCTACCGCAAGTACGCGTCGTGGTACTTCCGCGACCTGCCCTGGGGCGCCCACTTCCGCGACCGCGCCTACCGCGCGAGCGAGCCGGAGGTCATGCGCGCGCTGCTGCGCGACTGGCGCGAGCACGCGCGGGCCTGCGAGGCGGCCGCCGCCACGGGCGAGCGTCCCCCGGTCCCCGCGTTCCTCGTGGGTGACCCGCGGGCCGCGGACCCCTTCCCGGCGCGGCCCGGCGACGACGACGAGGACGGCACCTGCGAGTAGCCCTCGCGCCGCGGGCGCAGGGACCTGTTACGATGCCCAGGCGCGGAGGGAGGCCCCGTGGCGGACGAGTCCTTCGACCCCAAGCCGAGCAAGAAGGACACGAAGTCGCAGAAGCGGCCCAAGCGCGACCCGAACCAGCCCTTCCCCAGGGCGAAGGGCGGCGGGCTGCGGCGGCTGCTCGTGCTCGCCGTGGGCGGGGCCGGCGTCGTGGCGCTGGCGCTGGTCGGCCTCTATTCGGCGCACCTCGGGCGTCCGCCCTGGGAGTGGTCCGAGGGCGACCGGGCCGGGTTCGTCGACTACTCGAAGACGCAGGTCGACGAGGCGCGCGCGCAGGTCGAGGCGATCGACTGGGCGGCGCTCAAGGACACGATCACCGAGAAGACGCGCGCCCTGTGGGACCAGGTGCCGGCCTGGGAGCAGAAGCTCGACAAGAAGCTGGCCGACCTGCGCGGGCAGGACGCGCCGAGCGGCGGCGCGGCCGCCGCCCCGGCGACGACGCCCGCGGCCACGCCGGCCACCGTCGAGCCGCCGAAGCCGACGCGGCTCGAGCTCGGCTGCGACGCGTTCCGCGAGGGGATCCGCCACTACAAGAAGTCCATGAACAGCCAGGCGGAGCTGAAGCGCGCCAAGGCGAAGTTCCGCGAGGCCTACGACCACCTCGAGGCCGCGCACGGGCAGGCCCAGGCGAAGGGGGACGCGGCGCAGGCCGACGAGATCGAGGGCTACCTGCAGCAGGTGAACGTGTACCTGGAGGACTGCAGCAAGCGCGAGGTCCTCGAACGTCGATAGCGTCGGCCGGTGAGGAGCGTCGAGCAGCCATGATTGGCCGCGTGCTGATCGTCGAGGACGTCCGGGTGCAGGCCCTGCACCTGCGCCGCATCCTCGAGCGCGACGGTCACCACGTGGAGACGTGCGAGGACCCGGCGGGCGCGCAGGCGGCGCTGACCGGCCGCGCCTTCGACATCGTGCTCACCGACCTGCGCCTCCCGGGCGTCGACGGCAGCCAGGGCGAGGGCGGGGGGCTGGCGCTCTTCCGCCAGTGCCGCGAGGCGCTGGGCGAGGACGCGCCGACGTTCGTGATCGTCACCGCCTACGGCACGGTGGAGAGCGCGCGCGAGGCGCTGCGCTCGGGCGTCCACGACTACATCACCAAGCCGGTCGACCCGACCGAGCTGTCGAACCTCGTGGGCAACATCCTCGAGTATCGCCGCCTGCGCCGCGAGAACCGCGAGCTGAGCCAGGCGGTCGCCGCGCGGCGCGTCGAGGAGAAGCTGATCGGCCAGAGCGTGCCGTTCCTCTCCATGATCGAGCTGGCCAAGGCGGCGGCCGGCAGTGAGGCCACGATCCTCATCCGCGGCGAGAGCGGCACCGGCAAGGAGCTGATCGCCGAGCTCATCCACGCGGCCAGCCCGCGGGCCAAGGGCCCGTTCGTGAAGGTCAACTGCGGCGCGATCCCGGAGCCGCTGCTCGAGGCCGAGCTGTTCGGCCACGAGCAGGGCGCCTTCACCGACGCGCGGCAGGCGCGCAAGGGGCGCTTCGAGCTGGCCTCGGGCGGGACGATCTTCCTGGACGAGATCGGCGAGATGAGCCCGTCGCTGCAGGTGAAGCTCCTGCGCGTGCTGCAGGAGCGCGAGCTCGAGCGGCTGGGCGGACAGGGGCAGGTGATCCCGCTCGACATCCGCCTGCTCGCGGCGACGAACCGCGACCTCGAGGGCATGATCCGCGACGGCGGCTTCCGGGAGGACCTCTACTACCGGATCAACGTGATCACGATCCACGCCCCGCCCCTGCGCGAGCGGCGCGGCGACATCGAGCTCCTGGCCAACGCCTTCTGCGCGCGCTTCAACGAGAAGAACAAGAAGGCCTTCAAGGGGATCTCGCCGCAGGCGCTCGAGCTCCTGCGCCGCTACCACTGGCCCGGCAACGTGCGCGAGCTGGAGAACGTGATCGAGCGCGCGGTCGTCCTCGGCCGCGGCGAGTGGATCCTGCCCGAGCACCTCCCGGACCCCCTGCGCCAGGCGACGGCGCGGCGCGACACGGGCGACTTCGCCGAGCGCGTCCTCGACGCCGGGATCGGCCTCGAGGACTTCAGCCGGCTCATGATCCAGCGCGCGCTCGAGGCCACGGCCGGCAACGTCTCGCAGGCGGCGCGCAAGCTCGGCCTGACGCGGCGGACCCTCCAGTACCGCCTCGGCAAGGAGGACGCCCCGCGTTAACGGGTGTGCGACGGCCGCGGCCGAGAAGACTCAGGTTCACAACAGAGGAGCAGAGGGAGCAGAGGGCGCCCGCTGCCGACGGCGCGCTGTGGCCGGCAGGAGGGAGGGGAGGGAGCCGAGGGTGCCCGCTGCGGGTGCCAGGCCCTTCGTGAGCTCGATGAGCGCGTCACTGCTGCGTCGACCCGTTCCCGTTCCCGTTCCCGGTTGTTGGGGCCACATGAACTTCGACCACGAGCGCTGGTCGAAACCCTCCTCCGTGTGGTCTCCATGCCCACTCCCACGATCAACAACCTCGGAGGTGCGGGAACGGGATCGGGAACGGGAACGGGAACGAAGACGCGACTGAGAGTCAGCCGTCAACCATTGGCATTGCGCAAAGGGGACTCAGGGAGACGTTCGAGGTAGAAGCGGAGGTGGGAGCAACGGCGCGCCGCCCCTGCCGCCGGACGCCCTCTGCTTCCTCTGCTCCTCTGCGGTGAACCCTCCTCCTCCTCCCCGGGCGTGTCCTCCCGTTCACCCGGCGCCGGGTCGGGTGCCTGCCCGAACGGTGGGTGACCGCTATACTGACGCTGATGGCCGGCCGGGTGCTGATCGTCGAGGACGAGGGCGCGCAGGCGAAGGCGCTGCGCGGCCACCTGGAGGTCGACGGGCACGAGGTGCTCGTCGCCGAGGATGGGGCCACGGCGCTGAGCCACCTCGACCGCGGGCTGGACCTGGTCCTGTGCGACCTGCGCCTGCCCGACATGGACGGGCTGGAGATCTTCCGGCGGGTGCGCGAGGCGCTGGGCGACGACGCGCCGACCTTCGTGATCCTGACCGCCTACGGCACCGTCGAGAGCGCGCGCGCGGCGCTCAAGTCGGGCGTCTACGACTACCTGACCAAGCCCGTCGACCCGACCGAGCTGACGTTCCTGATCAAGAACGTCCTCGACCAGCGGCGGCTGCGGCGCGAGAACCGCGAGCTGTCGCGGGCGGCCGGCAAGGCGAGCATCGGCGAGCGGCTGCGCGGGCAGAGCGAGCCGTTCCGGCAGATGGTCGAGCTGGCGCGCAACGCCGCCGAGAGCGAGGCCACGATCCTCATCCGCGGCGAGAGCGGCACGGGCAAGGAGCTCGTGGCCGAGCTCATCCACGCCTCGAGCCCGCGGGCCAAGGGCCCGTTCGTGAAGGTCAACTGCGGGGCGATCCCCGAGGCGCTGCTCGAGGCGGAGCTCTTCGGCCACGAGCGCGGCGCCTTCACCGACGCGCGCAAGGCGCGGAAGGGCCGCTTCGAGCTGGCCCACGGCGGGACGATCTTCCTGGACGAGATCGGCGAGATGAGCCCGGCGCTGCAGGTCAAGCTCCTGCGCGTGCTGCAGGAGCGCGAGCTCGAGCGCATCGGCGGCCAGGGCCAGGTGATCCCGCTCGACATCCGCCTCATGGCGGCCACGAACCAGGACCTCGAGGCCATGGTCCGCGAGGGGACCTTCCGCGAGGACCTCTACTACCGGATCAACGTGATCACGATCCCCGTGCCGCCGCTGCGCGACCGGCCGGGCGACGTCGAGCTCCTGGCCGCGGCCTTCTGCAAGCGGTTCACGGCCAGGAACAAGAAGGCCTTCCGCGGGCTGTCGCCCGAGGCGCTCGAGCGCCTGCAGGCGCACCGCTGGCCCGGCAACGTGCGCGAGCTGGAGAACGTGATCGAGCGCGCGGTCGTCCTCGGGCAGGGCGAGTGGATCCGCCCCGAGCACCTCGTCGACGGCTCGGACGCCATGCGCCCGCCGACCGACGGGCCGCGGCGCGCCTCGAGCGGCGAGCAGCTCGTGCGCACCGCCCTCGACTCGGGGACGCCGCTCGACCAGTGGGAGCGCGAGCTGATCCGCAAGGCGCTCGAGCGCACCGGCGGCAACGTGACCCAGGCGGCCCGCCTGCTCGGGCTGACGCGGCGGACGTTGCAGTACCGCATCGAGAAGCACCGGATCGGCAAGGACCCGGTGCGCGCGACGTAGGCGCCTCGCGGCGAGCTGGAAGGTTCACAACAGAGGAGCAGAGGGAGCAGAGGGCGGGTGGGCCTCAGGCCCTCGGGCCGCCGACCCCGATGAGGCTCCGAGAGGAGTCGCTGCGCGACACCCCTGACGTGAGCCCGTCGACGTGAGCCCGCGATGCGCCCGCGGTGCGACCGCCTCCCCTGGCCCGAGTGCTGCTCGTTCCAGGCGCCGAAGTCCTCGACCTCCTCGACCTCCTCCCAGGCCTCCGCAGGCCTCCCGCCCCCGTGGGGAGTCAGTCGGCTCGTTCCTGGCACGGGACCACGGCGAGTGTCGCCGGGTCGACGCGTCGGGAGCACCGAGGGCTCCGGCAGGCTGGATCAGGACGGCCTCTGCTCCCTCTGCTCCTCTGTTGTGATCTCACTCGCGGCCGCAGCGCCGCTTCACTTGCCGATGCAGAACTGCCCGAACACCCGGTCGAGCACGTCGTCGGTCGTCACCGCCCCCGTGAGCTCGCCCAGGGCCTCGAGCGCCGCGCCCAGCTCGACCGCGGCCAGCTCCGCCCGCGCGGGGTCCTGACCGCGCAGCAGGTCGGCGGCCCGGGCCACCGCCTCGAGCGCGCGGCCGAGGTGCGCCTCCTGCCGGGCCGTGCCGGTCAGCTCCGGCGCCGCGCCCCGGCCGGCGAGCGCGGCGTCGACCGCCTTGCCGAGGGCCAGGAGCCCCTCGCCCGTGACCGCGGAGGTGCGGAGGCCGTCGCCGAGGGAGTGGGCGAGGTCGGCCTTCGTCGTGACGACCAGGGCATCGCTCGAGCCGTTGGCCGGCGGGCGCGGGTCGAGGCCGTCGACCACCTGCACGACGAGGTCGGCCGAGGCGGCGGCCGCGCGGGCCAGGTCCAGCGCGCGCGCCTCGACCTCGCTCGTGGCCGGCTTCTCGCCCGCCGTGTCGAGGAGCCGCGCGACGCGGCCCGACGGCAGCCGCCACGACGCCCCGACGACGTCGCGGGTGGTGCCAGCGTGCGGCGAGACCAGCGCCGCCGGCGCGCCGCACAGGGCATTCAGGAGCGACGACTTGCCCGCGTTCGCCGGGCCGACGAGGGCCACGACCGGCTCGGTCCCGGCCTGCGGGCGGGCTCGTCCGGCGGTCAGCAGCGCCCGCACGGCCGACGCGGCGCCGTCGAGGCGCGCCGCGAGCGCGGCTCCCGGCGCGTGGTCGATCTCCTCCTCGGAGAAGTCGATCGCCGCCTCGACGTGGGCCAGGACGTCGGTCAGCGCGGCCTTGACCTCGTCGACCCGGCCGCGCGCGCCGCCGGCCAGGGCGCGCAGGGCGGCGCGCGCCAGGGCGGCGTCCTCGGCCGTCGTCAGGGCCAGGACCGCCTCGGCCTGGGTCAGGTCGAGGCGCCCTGTGAGGAACGCGCGGCGGGTGAACTCGCCGGGCGCCGCCGGCCGCGCGCCAGCGGCCTCGAGGACCAGCAGGAGCCGGCGCACGAGCGGCGGCGCGCCCGGGACCCACAGCTCGACCACGTCCTGCCCGGTGTAGCTGCGCGGCGCCCTCAGCCACACGGCGACGACCGGCGCGGGCGGCCAGCCGGGGAGGCGTAAGGCGCCGTCCTCCCTGGACCCGGCCCGCGGGCCGCCGGCGCGGGCCGTCGCCGGTGCGAACACCTCGCCGGCCAGGGCCCACGCGCGCGGGCCCGACAGCCGCACGACCGCCCGGGCCGAGGCCCCCGGCGCCGACGACAGGGCGACCACCGTGTCGTCCGGCGTCCCCCGCTCCGGCGCGGCGAGCGCCACGGCGCGGGCGTTAGCCCATCATCGGGACGGGGGCGCCCCCGACGGGGCCCTCCGTCTTCTCGATGTGCTTCTTCACCCACTTCTGCTCGGCGATGCTCCAGAACGACGACGTGATGAAGTAGAGCATGAGCCCGCTGGGCGCCGTGTAGAGGAGCACGCCGAAGAACGGGATGATCATCTTCATCATGCGCTGCTGCTCGGCCGCCCGAGGGTCGGTGGCCTTGGGCTGCATCTGCTGCTGCAGCCAGTAGGTGAAGATCATGATCAGCGGCAGCACCGACAGCGCGTTGCCGAGGAACGGGATGGCGAACGGCAGGCGGAAGAGCACGTCGGGCACGCTCAGGTCGGTGATCCACAGCCCCAGCGGCTGCCCGCGGATGTCGACGCTGTAGTTGAGCGCGTTCCACAGGCCGATGAACACGGGGAGCTGGAGGAAGATCGGGCCCAGGCAGCCGATCGGGTTCACCCCCGCCTTGCGCATGAGGTCCATCTGCTCGGCCGAGAACTGGCGCTGCGCCTCGGGGGTCATCGACCCGTCCTTGCGCGTGTACTTCTCCTTCAGCTTGTTCAGCTCCGGCGCCATCTTCTGCATGCGGAGCATGTTCTTCTGGCTCCAGATCGACAGCGGCAGGAGCAGGCTGCGGACCAGGAACGTGAGCAGGATGATCGCCACGCCCCAGTTGCCGACGATCGCCTGGAACCCGCCCAGGACCCACAGGAGGACCTTGGCCATCTGCTCGAACCAGCCGTAGTCGATGAGCTGCTCCAGCCCGAAGCCGTGGTAGGGGCCGGCCTCGGCCTCGAACACGGCCTTCTTCTTGGGGCCGACGTAGACCATGAACGTGTCGGCGCGGCGCTCCCCGGGCGCGAGCTTCTCCGGGTCGACCGTGCCCCAGGCCAGGGCCTGGTGGGCCAGTCCGTCGGGCTGGTCCTTGTCGGCGGGCATGACGCCGGTCGTCTGCAGGAGGCCCTGGGCGGCGGCCGCGCCCAGCTTGCCCTTCTCGGGGACGACGACGCCCGCGAAGTACTTCGTGGCCGTGCCGAAGAAGGTGACCTCGCCGGGGCCGCGGGCGACGGTCAGGTCGGGCGCGTCCAGGCGCGCAGCGTCGGTCGCGGCGAGGGTCTCGAGGAGGACCTTCCGCTCGGGGCGCGCGCCGATCACGGCCTGCTGGCCGGCGGTGCGCGCGTCGCCCGAGTCGTCGACCATGCCGGCCGGTCCCAGGAGGCGGTAGCCGAACTCGACGGGCTCCGCGGTCGTGTTCTCGATCTCGACGGTCAGGTCGAAGTGGAAGCGCGGGGGCTCGCCGTCCTTCGGCGCCGGCGGCGGCGCGTAGGTCTTGCTCAGCCGCACCCCGTTGGGCAGGAGCAGGCTGAAGCGGTGCTTCCCGCCGTCGAGGGCCTCGTGCGCCCAGGTGCCCCGCGCCGCTTCGAGCAGGTCGGGCCGCAGCGGCTCGACGGCGAACGAGCGCGGCCCGCGCACCGGGTAGGGGTGCAGGATCTCGAGCGGCCGGCGCGGGCGTCGGTCGTCGTGGTCGGCCACGCGCGTCGAGTCATGCACGTAGGTGGTGTCGAAGATCTCCTTGAACGTGAGCGTCTCGACGGCCGCGCCCGCGCTCGTGAGCGTGATCGTGTGCTCGGGCGTCTCGAACGGGATGTCGCGCAGGAGCGGGTGCGCCTCGACCCGGGGGAGCGCGTCCCGGGGCGCGACGGGCGCGCGCGGGGTGTCGACCGGCGCCGTGCCGTCGTCCTGCAACTCCTCGCCGGCGAGGCGCTTGCGCTCCTCCTCCAGCCGGCGCTGCTCCGCCTGCCACTTCTCGACCTGAGGAGCGTAGTAGAAGCGCTGGTACCCCATCCAGGAGAGGAGGATGAGGGCGATGACGATGATGCCTTGCTTGTCCATGGACCTGCGCCGCGCGGTGGAGACCCGGTTTGCTGGGCCACCACGCTACCACGGGAGGTGAGAGCGTGTTGCCGGGCGACCACCGAGGGTGCGCGAGGGTGCGCCGGGATCAACGACGGCCGATGCAGGTCGGTCCCGTCGATCGCTCGCGCGCGGGCGCCGCGGAGGCCAGGGGAGGAATGCAGCCACGAGCGAGGCGAGGCCGCGGAGGCCGAGGCGATGCGGCGCGCGCGCGGCCGGGTATCGATCGCCTGATCCTCGGTGGGCCGCCGCAGCACGCGGGAGACCCGCGGCTGCGGACGGACGCGAGCGATAGGGGCCGCCGGGCTTGCAGCGCCGCAGCCGCGGGGCGGAGCTCGCGAAGGCGGGCCACACCGGCGTCCGCGCGCCCTGCAGCCGTCGATCCCGCTACCTGCCCTCGCGGAGGCGGTGCGCCAGGTAGTCCGGGAGCCGGTCGATCTTCTCCATGCGCTTGATCACCGACTCGATGTCGTAGGGGACGCGGCGGAAGATGACCCGGTCGCCGTCGAAGAGGACGTAGCTGGAGCGGTTGTTGCCGTCGCGCGGCTGCCCGACCGAGCCGACGTTGATGATGACCTTCTCGTCGTCGAGCGGGTACTCGTTGTCCCCGTCCTGCGGCAGCTTGAACAGCCCGCTCTCGGTCATCACGCCGGGGGCGTGGGTGTGGCCGTTGAAGGCCACGCGCTCGACGTGCTCGAAGATCCCGTAGATCTTCTCGGGGTTGAGGACGTCGGTCGGGAAGACGTACTCGCGCGTCGGGTCGCGCGGCGAGCCGTGGACGTACTGCACGCCGCGGTCGTCGTCGGAGTCGACCGAGATGGGCATGTCGCCCAGGAACTGCCAGCGGGCGTTGCGCAGCTCCTCCTCGACCGCCTCGAGGTGGAACTGCTCGCGCGTCCAGTCGATCGCCGCCTTGGCCTTCGGGTTGAAGCCCACGGCGCCGTAGAGGACGGCCTCCTCGTGGTTGCCGAGGATCGTGAACTTGAAGGTCGTGCGGGCGATGTCCACGCAGTCGAGCGGCGTCGGCCCGTAGCCGATCACGTCGCCCAGGCAGACGATCTCGTCGGCCTTGTGCTCCTCGATGTCCTTGAGGACAGCGGTGAGGGCCTCGATGTTCGAGTGGATGTCGCTGACGATCGCCGTGACTACCAAGGCAGCCTCACGAGCACGGTGTGCCCTCGCACACCGGGCAGCATGGTAGCGACGCCCACGGGCGCGTCAAGCGCGGAACTCGTTTCGCGGCCAGGGTTCACGTGCCACCTCCCGGCGCCCACAGGCTCAGGACGACCTTGCCCACCAGGAGCCGCCGCTCGACCGCCCCGAAGGCGCGCGAATCGACCGACTCCGCCCGGTTGTCGCCCAGGACGAAGTAATGCCCGGCGGGCACCTCGGCCGGGGGCAGGTCCCCCGCGTGGGTGCCGGGCAGGACGTAAGGCTCGGCCAGGTACTGCTCGCCCACGAACAGCCGCCCGCCGTGGGCGCCCAGGCGCTCCGAGGGCAGGCCGACGACGCGCTTGACCAGCAGGTCGTCGGGGGCGTCGGGGTTGCGCAGGACGACGAGGTCGCCGCGGCCGAGGTCCGCGGCCAGCTTGTAGACGAGGACCCGCTCGCCCGGGGCCAGCGTCGGGCGCATGGAGGCGCCGCGGACGACGCACACCGAGAAGAGGAGCGACTGGGTGACCCCGACGCCCGCGGCGAGGGCCGCCGCGGCCACGATCCAGGCCGCGCGCCGCCGCGGGCGCTCCGTCGGGGTCCCTTCCACGATCGGAGCATAGTCCCGTCCCCGGGGCCGTGCCAGGCCGGACGGGCGCCGGGGCGCCCGGCCGGCGTATCCTCGTGACAGCCGCGGGCGACCCCGGGGTCGGTCGCGGCAGGAGAGGCCCCGTGACCCGCCGCGTGATCGACCGCCCGGTGCTCGTCCTGAACCGCGACTGGCAGCCCGTCGCGGTGTTCGACGTGGCCACCGCCGTGACGACGATCGTCCGCGAGATGGGCTGGGCCCTCGACCCCGAGACCTACCAGCTCCACGACTTCGACGGCTGGTGCGCGTCCGCGCCCGCGGGCGCGGCGATCATCCCCACGCCCAGCCGCGGGGTCCCGGCGCCGGAGATCATCGTGCTCAAGGAGTACGGCGAGCGGCCGGCCCGGCAGGCGTCGTTCTCGCGTCAGGCGCTCTACCGCCGCGACGGCTGGCGCTGCCAGTACTGCGGCGGTCGGGCGGGCCCCGACGGCCTGACGATCGACCACGTCATGCCGCGCTCGCGCGGCGGGCCGACCTCCTGGGAGAACTGCGTCGCGGCCTGCGGCCCGTGCAACCGGACCAAGGCCGACCGCACCCCCGGCGAGGCCGGCATGCGCCTGCGCACCCGCCCCGCCCGCCCGCGCTGGACGCCGCTCCTGCGCGTGCCGCGCGGGCAGTTCCGCCCCAGCTGGGCGAGCTTCGTGGGCAAGGGCGCCCTCGATGGCGCCTGACGCCCCGCGAGCGAGGGGCCGGAGGACGGCGGCGACGCCGTCCTCCGGCCCCCGCGCTCGCGTCGGCCGGGACCTGTTTCACCACAGAGGAGCAGAGGCAGCAGAGCCCTCAGCGTCAGGCTGGTTCCCGACGGTCACGGCCTCAGCGGCTTGCTGTCGGTCGATCGCCTGCCCCGCATGCCTGCCCCTGCCTCCCCCGCCCCCTGTGTGAGGAGAGGACGGGCAAGAACCTCGAGTCCTGCGACTCACAGCGGCCGTCGCTCGTGTCGACGTCCACGTCATGGAGCGGGACCGTTGCTCCGATCCGCAGTGAGGCACCTGTCGCCCTCGCACCGGCCGCTTCGCGGCCTTCGCTCGGGGACGCGCGCCACCGCTCGATCTGCTCGCTTCGCTCTCGGATCAAGCGGTGAGCGCGGTCACAGGACCGCGTCACCAACCCCAGCGCGTCGGCCCTGGGCGCCGCCATCGGCAGGGGAGTGCCCCGCCCACCCGGGACCTCGCGACGCCCCGTCGGGCTTGTCGATCAGCGGGCCCAAGGGGCCCGCTGATCGAGCCCCCTCGCCGAGCCACTCCCGTCGACACGAGGAGCCCTCTGCTCCCTCTGCTCCTCTGTTGTGAACCATCAGCTCCGCAACAGGGTCGCCTTCGCCACGCGGCTCACGGCCAGCATGAACGCCGCCTCGCGCAGGTCGCGCGCGTTCTTGGCCGCGCCCTTGAGGTCCGCCCAGGCCTGCGTCATGCGCGCGCGGAGCTCCTGGTTCACGCGCTCCTCGCTCCAGCGGTACTGCTGGATGTTCTGCACCCACTCGAAGTAGCTCACGGTCACGCCGCCGGCGTTGGCGAAGATGTCCGGGATCACGGTGATCCCGCGCCGGCGGAACGTCTCGTCGGCCTCGGGCGTCGTCGGGCCGTTGGCGCCCTCGACGATGATCTTGGCCTGCACGTCCTTGGCGTTGACCTCGGTGAGCTGCTCCTCGAGCGCCGCCGGCACGAGGACCTCGCAGGGGCAGGTGAGGATCTCCTCGGCCTTGAGCACCTCGCCGCCCTTGAAGTTGATCACGCCGCGCGTCTTCTGCACGTGCTCGACGAGCGCCGCCATGTCGAGGCCGTCGGCGTTGTAGGTGGCGCCGGTGACGTCGGACACGGCGACGATCCGCGCCCCCTGCTCGGCCATGAGGCGCGCCGCCCACGAGCCCACGTTGCCGAAGCCCTGCACGGCCACCGTGATCCCCTCGATCGACCGGCGCTGGTCGGCGAGCAGCGCCTCGAGCGCGTAGAGGCAGCCGCGGCCCGTGGCGGCCTCGCGGCCGAGGCTCCCGCCCAGCTCGACCGGCTTGCCCGTGATGACGGCGGGCGACCAGCCGTGGTAGTTCGAGTACTGGTCGACGATCCAGGCCATCGTCTGGGCGTTGGTGCCCATGTCGGGGGCCGGGATGTCGCGGTAGGGGCCGATCACGTCCTGCATGCGGTCGGTGAGCACGCGCGTGAGCCGCTGCAGCTCGTTCTGCGAGAGCTGGCGCGGGTCGCAGTTCACGCCGCCCTTGGCGCCGCCGTAGGGCAGGTCGACGACGGCCGTCTTCCAGGTCATCAGGCTCGCCAGCGCCGTGACCTCGTCCTCGTCGACGCAGGGGTGGTAGCGGATCCCGCCCTTCATCGGCCCGCGCGAGCTGTCGTGCTGCACGCGGTAGCCGACGAACGTGGCGATCTCGCCCGAGTCGAGCGGCACCGTGAGCTCGACCTTGATCTCGCGCTGGGGCGTCGAGAGCTGCCGCTTGAGCCGCTCGCCGAGGTCGAGCGCCTTCGCCGCCTGGTCGAAGTAGTGCTTGCTGGCCTCGATGAACTTCACGGGCCCCTCCTCTCAAGGGTGGTGCGCGCCGCGGCCCTGCCCGCGTCCGCGGCGGCGCCCCATGTTCCACGACGGGGCCCGGTTGAACCACCCCGGGTCGACGCGCGCGGGGCGCGCCGCTAGCGTGAGCGCATGCACCTCGCGGCCGTCGCGCGCGCCCTCCCGCCGCACCGTTACCCGCAGGGGGAGATCACGGCCGCGCTCGCGCGCGTCCTCGGCGGCGACGCGGCGGCGCGCGCCCTGGTGGCCCGGCTCCACCGCACGAGCCAGGTCGAGGCGCGCCACCTGGCGCTCCCGCTCGATGCCTACGCGGACCTGGCCGGCTTCGGCGCGGCGAACGACGCGTTCATCCGCGTGGGCACCGACCTCGCCGCCGAGGCGCTGACGCGCGCGCTCGACGCGGCGGGCCTCCGGCCGCGCGACCTCGACGTGATCCTCACGGCGACCGTCACGGGCGTGGCCACGCCGAGCCTCGACGCGCGCCTGGTGAACCGCCTGGGCCTCCGGCCGGACGTCCGGCGCGTGCCGCTGTTCGGCCTGGGCTGCGTCGCCGGGGCCGCCGGGCTGGCGCGGCTCCACGACCACCTGCGCGGCTGGCCCGACCACGTGGGCGCGCTCGTGTCGGTGGAGCTCTGCTCGCTCACCTTCCAGCGCGGCGACGCGTCGGGCCAGCACCTCGTGGCCACGAGCCTCTTCGGCGACGGCGCGGCGGCCGTCGTCGCGACGGGCGCTCCGCGCCCGGGCGCCCCGCGCGTCGTGGCCACGCGCAGCCGCTTCTACCCCGACACCGAGCGCGCCATGGGCTGGGACGTCACGTCCGACGGCTTCCGCGTCGTCCTCGCCCAGGACGTCCCGGCGCTCGTGCGCGAGCGGCTGGGCGAGGACGTGCGCGGCTTCCTCGGCGACCACGGCCTGACGCCGGCCGACATCTCCGCGTGGGTGTGCCACCCCGGCGGGCCGAAGGTGCTCGAGGCCGCGCAGGCGGCGCTGGGCGTGGGCGAGGACGCCCTGGCGCTGTCGTGGCGCTCGCTGCGCGCGCTGGGCAACCTGTCGAGCGCGTCGGTCCTGCTCGTGCTCGAGGACACCCTGCGCGAGCGCCCGCCGCCGCCGGGCGCGCGCGGCCTGCTCCTGGCCATGGGCCCGGGCTTCTGCGCCGAGCTCGTGCTCCTGGCCTGGTGATGTCGACGCTCGACGCCTACGCGCTCCTGGTCGGGCTCGTCGCGCTCGAGCGCGTGGTCGAGCTCGTCGTCTCGCGCCGCCACGAGGCCTGGGCGCGGGCGCGCGGCGCGCGCGAGGCGGGGCGCGGCCACTACCCGGTCATGGTGGCCCTGCACACGGGCCTGCTCGTGGGCTGCCTCGTCGAGCCGAGGGCGCTCGACCGGCCGTGGCTGCCGGCCCTCGGGGCGGCCGCCCTGGCGCTCGTCGCGGCCGCGCAGGCCCTGCGCTGGTGGTGCGTGGCCACGCTCGGCCGGCGCTGGACGACGCGTGTCCTCGTGCACCCGGGCCTGCCGCGCATCACGGGCGGCCCCTACCGCTGGCTGCGCCACCCCAACTACGTGGCCGTCGTCGTCGAGGGCCTGGCCCTGCCCCTCGTCCACTCGGCCTGGCTCACGGCCGCGGCGTTCACCGCCCTGAACGCCGCCCTGCTCGCCGTCCGGATCAGGTGCGAGGACCGCGCCCTGGCCGCGGCGGAGGCCGGGCCGTGATCGACGTGCTCGTGGCCGGCGGCGGCCCGGTGGGCCTCGGCGCGGCGATCCTGGCCGCCCAGGCCGGGCTCTCGGTGACCGTCGTCGAGCCGCGCGCCGCGCCGATCGACAAGGCCTGCGGCGAGGGCCTCATGCCCGGGGCGGTGGCCGCGCTCGCCGCCATGGGCGTGCGCCCGCCCGGCGCGCGCTTCGCGGGGATCCGCTACGTCGACGGCGACGCCGCGGCCGAGGGCCGCTTCCGCGCCGGCCCGGGCCCTCGGCGTGCGCCGCACGGCGCTGCACGCGGCGCTGTCGACGCGCGCGCTCGGCGTCGCGCGCGTCGAGGGGCGCGTCGACGACGTGCGCCAGGACGACGACGGCGTCGCCGCGGCCGGCCTGCGCGCCCGCTGGCTGATCGCCGCCGACGGGCTGCACTCGCCCGTGCGCCGCCGGCTGGGGCTCGACCTCCCGCCGCGCCGCCCGGCGCGCTACGGCGTGCGCCGCCACTTCGCCGTCGCCCCCTGGACCGACCTCGTCGAGGTGCACTGGGCGCCCGACGCCGAGGCCTACGTCACGCCGGTCGCGCCTGACGCCGTCGGCGTGGCCCTGCTCTTCGCGCGCCCGGCGCCGGGGGGCTTCGAGCCGCTCCTGGCCCGCTTCCCGCGCCTCGCCGAGCGGCTGGGCGCGCCGGCCACGCCGCCGCTCGGCGCCGGGCCGTTCGAGCAGCGCGTGCGCCGTCGCGTCGCCGGCCGCGTGCTCCTCGTCGGCGACGCCGCCGGCTACCTCGACCCGCTCACGGGCGAGGGCGTGCGCCTGGGGCTCGCCCAGGCCCGCGCCCTCGTGCGCTGCCTCGTCGCCGGCCGGCCGCTGGCCTACGAGCACGCCTGGCGGCGGCTCGCCCGCCGCTACTGGCTGCTCACCGACGGCCTCCTCCGCCTGCGCCGCTCGCCCCTGCGCCGGGCGCTCGTGCCGACGCTGCGCGCGTGCCCCTGGCTGTTCGACCTGGCGCTCGACCAGCTCGCGCGGTGAATGCGAGGCAGAGGATCACAACAGAGGAGCAGAGGGAGCAGAGGGCGTGTGGTGGCTCGCCCGCCTCTACACGCCGCCGGTGAGCGCCTCGTCGATCGTCGCGTACCACTGGTAGTAGGCCGGGATCCCCAGCCGCCGGGCCACCGCGTAGCCGGCCTTGCCCAGGGCCACGCGCAGGTTCACGTCGGGCTGCTCGGGCCCGGCGACCTTCATCCAGCGCGGCGCGTCGGCCACGCCCTCGAGGTCGAGGATGACGACCTTCACGCGCGAGCCGTGCTCGCCCTCGCGCCGCCCCTGCTGGACCTGGTCGTGGACCACGTCCTCGAGGTCGTCGGGGTCGTCGCCCGGCTCGGGCGTGAGGACGACGGCGGACAGGTCCAGGCGAAGCGAGACCTTCATGGACCCATCCTCGCACGCCGTCACGCCCGCGGGGACCGCCTCGACTCGCCGCGGGGGCGGACGCTACCGTGTCGCGCCGGAGGAGACCCTGCGCCGTGAGCGCCCCCGCCGCGCTGCCGTCGTCCCTGGCGCACGACCCGCGCCGCCCCGCCTGGGCGCGGTTCGTGGCGGAGGTGGGCGCGTTCGGCTGGAAGGAGGCCCGCTCCTGCGCCTTCGCCGGCTTCATCCTCGCGGCGCTGGCGCTCACCCGACACGTCGAGGTCCCCGGCCTGCCGCGGTACGACCTGCTGCTCCTCCTCTGCGTGGGCTTCCAGCTCGCGATGGTGCTCTCGGGCAGCGAGACGCCGACCGAGGTCGCGGCCGTGTGCCTGTTCCACGCCCTCGGGCTCGGCCTCGAGCTGTGGAAGGTCCACCACGGCTCCTGGTCCTACCCGGACGAGGCCTGGTCGAAGGTCGGGGGCGTCCCGCTCTACAGCGGCTTCATGTATGCCAGCGTCGGGAGCTACGTCTGTCAGGCGTGGCGCCGCCTCGAGCTGCGCTTCCACGGCTGGCCGCCCACCTGGCTGGCGCTCCTCCTGTGCGCCGGGGCCTACGGCAACTTCTTCACCAACAGCCGGCTTCCAGATGCGCGAGGGCCGCTCTTCCTGCTCGTGGCGCTCGTGTTCGCGCGCAGCCAGGTGACCTTCGTGCCCAACGGGCCGCGCCGACGCATGCCCGTGCTCCTGTCCTTCGCGCTCATCGGGCTGTTCATCTGGCTGGCCGAGAACATGGCCACGCTCCTGGAGGCCTGGCGTTACCCCCATCAGGCGAGCGGCTGGCGGCCGGTCCACCTGCAGAAGATCACGAGCTGGTGGCTCCTGGTCGTCGTGTCGATCGTCGTCGTGGCGGAGCTGCGTCGCCGAGCGACCGGCGGGCAGGAGGTCGTCACGCCTTGCCAGCCTCGCCCCCCCGTTCTACGCTCCTCGCCCCACCCGCCCGGGAGCCCCACCCCATGACGCGCAGCTCCGCCCTGTCCCTCGCCCTCGCGCCCCTCCTGGCCGCGGCGACCGCCGTCGCCAGCGAGCCCGAGATCGACGTGTCGCAGCTCGACAACGGCCTCGACCTGATCGTCGTGCAGAAGCGCGACGCGGCGCTGGTCACGATCGAGATCGCCGTGAAGACGGGCTCGTTCACCGAGACGCCCGACACCAACGGGCTCTCGCACCTCTACGAGCACATGTTCTTCAAGGGCAACGCCGCCCTGCCCACGCAGGAGCGCTACATGGCGCGCGTGCGGGAGCTGGGGATCTCGTTCAACGGCACGACCTCGACCGAGCGCGTCAACTACTTCATCACGCTGCCCTCGCGGAACTTCGCCGAGGGCATGCGCTTCATGTCCGACGCGATCCTCACCCCGCTGTTCAACATGGGCGAGATGGTCAAGGAGCGCGAGGTCGTCATCAGCGAGTACGACCGCAACGAGTCGAGCCCGTCCTACTACCTGCGGCGCGCCGTCAACCAGGCCCTCTACGGCGAGGAGGCCTATCGGAAGAACCCGCTCGGCGAGCGCCACGTGATCCTGTCGGCCACGCAGGAGACCATGCGCGACTTCCAGGCGCGCTACTACGTGCCCAACAACGCGGCGCTGTTCATCGTCGGCGACGTGAACCTCACCGAGGCCAAGGTCCTGGCCCAGACCCTGCTCGGCGTGCGCCAGTGGCGGCCGGGCCCCGACCCGCACCGGCCGGCGCGGGCGCCCCTGCCGCGGCTGCGGGAGACGAAGGCGCTCGTCGTGAGCGAGCCGGTCGACGTCGTCGGCAAGTCGAAGGCCATCCAGCTCGCCGCCCACTGGAACGGGCCGGACGTCGGCCGCGACGAGCGGGCCACGTTCGTGGCGGATGTGTGGGGGACCCTCGCCGGGCTGCCGCACAACCGCTTCCAGAAGGCGTTCCGCGACGCCGGGCTCGCCGACGGCGGGGCGAACATCGGCTACTACACCCAGCGCGAGGGCGGCGAGGTGAGCTTCTCGTGCAGCGTGCGCGACGGGCAGGTGAAGGCCTGCCGCGACGCGCTCCTGGCCGAGGTCGCCGCCATGGGCCAGGCCGGCTACTGGACCGAGGAGGACCTGGCGCTCGCCAAGCGGAACCTCAGGATCATGCGCGCCTACGAGGCCCAGTCCGGGGCGGCGCTGTCGCACAACCTGTCGTTCTGGTGGGCGTCGTCGAGCATCGACTACTACACCAGCTACCCCGAGGAGTGCGACACGGTCACGCTCGCCGAGGTGCAGCAGTTCGTGCGCGACTACCTGATCGGCCGCCCCATGGTGATCGCCTGCCTGGCCAGCCCCGACAACGTCGCCGCGCACGGGATCACGCCCGACCTGCTCGCGCCGCCGCCCGCCGGCGGCGAGGCCGCGGCCGCCGCCGTCGAGCAGCTCACGCTCAGGAACGGGATCCCCGTCCTCCTGCGCACCACCCCGGGCAGCGGCCTCACGGCCCTCGAGGTCTACTTCGCCGGCGGCGCGGCCGCCCTCGACCCGGCCCGCCTGGGCGTCGACACGCTCCTGCTGTCGACCGCGACGCAGGCGAGCAGGCGCACCTCGCGCGACAAGATGCAGACCGAGTTCGTCCGCCTCGGCGCGCGGCCCGGCATGGACGTCGGCTACGACTACACGCGCGTGTCGGTCCAGGCCCCGCGCGAGGGCTTCGAGCGCGCGGTCGAGCTCCTCACCGAGACGCTGCGCGAGCCGCTCCTCGACCCGGCCACGTTCGAGCAGCAGCGGAGCGCCCGCCTGGCCGCGCTCGAGAACGAGCGCACGCGGCCCGACGACTACGTGCCGCGCCTGGTCAACGTGCCCTTCTTCCACGGCCACCCCTACGCCCGCCGGCCCGACGGCGTGGCCGAGACGGTCAAGGCGCTGACGGTCGACGACCTGCGCCAGCGGCTGCAGGAGCTCCTCGTCTCGGGCCGCATGCTCGTCGTGGTCGTGGGCGACCTCGACCGGGCCGCGGCCACGAAGCTGCTCGAGGCCCAGCTCGGCTTCGTGCGGAAGGGCGACTTCGCCCGCCCCGAGGTGCCGGCGTTCCGGCCGTCGCCGCCGGTGGTCTTCGAGCAGCGGCAGCTCCCGGGCACCTACCTCTATGCCAAGTTCGCCGTGCCGGCGCCCGGGCACCCCGACTACGCGGCGGCGCGCCTGGCGATCGGCGGCGTCCTGCGGGCGCGGCTGTGGGCCTCGCTGCGCACCGAGCACGCGATCGCCTACGCCGCCGGCTCCGGCATGGGCGCCTTCCGCGGCAACTTCGGGATCATCTCCTGCGCCAACACGAAGGACCCGCGCAAGGCCGCGCAGCTCATCGCGGCCGAGGTGCGCCGCCTGCAGGAGGAGCTGGTCACGGCCGAGGAGCTCCAGGGCGCGATCGCCCAGGAGGAGACCAACGCCCACCAGCGCAACGAGGGCGCCGCCAGCCACGCCCAGGGCCTCGGCCACGCCCAGCTCATCACCGGCCGCTGGCGAGACCACTACGACCTGCCGCTCGCCGCCGCGCGCGTGACGCCCGAGGACGTGCGGCGCGTGGCGCGGGAGTACCTGAAGGACTTCACCTGGGCCGTCCTCGGACCGGCCGAGGTGCCGCAGGACCTCCTCCTCGGCGGTTCCGGGGCGCGGTAGCCCACACCGCGGCGGGCGCTGCGCGGCGGACGGGACGCGCGCGTCCCGCCCGGCGGCCTCGCCGGCGCCCCTCCCCCACGGCCCGGCGTTCGCGCCGAGACCGGCAGGAGGAGGGGTCCCCATGAGCCGAGCCGCCACCATGCTGCGGTCCCATCCGCGGCCCGCGTCGGTCCCGGTCGACGCCGTCGCCGCCTGCATCGACGCCTGCCTCGACGCCGCGCAGGCCTGCACCGCCTGCGCGGACGCCTGCCTGGCCGAGCCGCAGGTCGCCGCCCTGGTCGAGTGCGTCCAGCGCGCCCTCGACTGCGCCGACGTCGCCGAGGTCTCGGCGCGGCTGCTCACGCGGCAGGTGGGCGCGGGCCTGGCCGTCGTGCGCAAGCAGCTCGAGGCCTGCGCGGCGGCGTGCGACGCCTGCGCCGACGTCTGCGAGCGACACGGGCACCTCGCGCACTGCCGCGAGTGCGCCGACGCTTGCCGCACCTGCGAGGAGGCGTGCCTGCGCGTGCTGCAGGACCCGCCGCCGCCCCGCGGCTACGGCCTCGACGGGATGTGACGCAGGGACGCGGTCAGCGCGCCGCGGCCGTCGCGCGCCGGAGCTGGCGGCGCCGCTCGTCCCAGCGCTGCAGCGTGCGCAGGGCCGGGGCCACGAGGTCGTAGCGGTCGAACGACTCGTCGAACAGCGCCGCGCGCTCGCGGACGATGTCGATCCCGGTCGGGTCATCGAGGTTGAGGAGCGCCAGCGCGATGGCGAAGCGCACGCGCGGGTTGCCCCGCGGCAGGCGCTCGCGCAGGAAGCGCACGGTCTCCTCGCGCTCGACCCCGCGCTGCGCCAGCGACCCGAGGCCGAACACGATCCGCCGCTGGACCTCGTCCGAGTCCTCGGCGTCGTAGAGGAGCCGCAGCCGCTGCGGCACGTCGGCGCCGCCCAGGAAGGCCAGCCCCGTGACGGCGCCGGCCCGCGTGTCGTCGTTGGTGTCGAGCAGCCCCTGGAGGAGCAGCCCGCGCGAGCGGTCGTCGGGGGCCTGGCGGCCGAGCAGCGGCAGGACCTCGCCCGGCGTGGCAGCCCCGCGGTCGAGCAGCTCGAGCAGGAACGCCTTCACGGCCGGGCCCTGGAAGGGGACGAGGAAGTGCAGGGCGAACGGCACGTCGTCGTCGCCGAGCGCCTTCAGCTCGCGCAGGACGACGCCCTCGTGCGCGCGGTCGCCGAGGCGCGCCAGCCCGCTGGCGGCCTGCAGGCGCACGACGCGGTCGTCGTCGCCGACCAGGGCGCGGATGTCGTCGCGCGCGCCGGCCTCGTCCATCTCGGCCAGGCAGTAGGCGGCCCAGCGGCGCGTGGCCGCGTTGGTCGACGAGACCAGCCCGCGCAGGGCGAGCGTGACCTTGCCGTCGAGGGTCAGCGCCGCGCTCACCGGCCCGCCCGAGGGGACCTTGTCCCACAGGTCGTTCTCGCGCAGGGCGCGCATGTCGCGGATGAGCAGCTCGAGCCCGAACGGGTCGTCCGAGGTGTAGAGCAGGCTCTTGAGCGGCGTCGGGTCGCTCGTGAACCGCCAGGCGTCCTCCTCGGGGTCGCCCGTCGGCTGCCCCTCGGCCTCCCAGCGCTCGAGCAGCGAGATCAGGGCCGGGGTCTTGCGCGGCGCGTCCAGGCGGCGCAGCGCCTCGACCAGCGCCGTCTCGGTCGACAGGACGCCGCGCTCGAGCGCGCCCACGAGGGCCGCGGCCCCGCGCGGGTCGCCGAGCCCGCCCAGGGCCCGGGCGGCCAGGCGAATGTCCTCGGGCGCCGGGCCATCGAGCGCCTCGACGAAGAGGTCGAACAGCCCGGCCGGCGGGTCGGTGACCAGCTCCCCGAGCATGGCGCTGCGGTCGCTCGCCGGCGCCTCCTCCCACGCCTGCCGCGTGGCCTCGACGCTCTGGCGGTCGCGCCGGCGGGCCAGGAGGACGCGCGCCTGGGCGGCCACGTCCGGGTCGTCGCCGCGGGTCAGGGCCAGGAGCGTGTCGGCCGGCGCGTCGCGGTGGCGGACGACGGTGAGCATGCGCCGCGCGAGCCGACCCACGTCGACGGCCGTCGCCTCGAGCTCCTCGTCGTCGTCGCCGGCCGCCTCGATGCTGGCCTCGACCGCCCGCTCGAGCGCCGCGGCCGCCGCGTCACGGCGGCCGGCGCGGCGCGAGAGCTCGCCGGCGAGGTAGGCGTAGCGCAGGCGCAGGGGCGTCGGGAGGTCCTCCTCCTCGAGCGCGCGCGCGAACAGGCCCGCCGCCTCGTCGCGCAGGACCGGCTCGAGGTCGCGCCGGCCCAGGTCGCGCGCCACGTAGCAGGCCATGAGCGCCAGCTCCGCCAGGGTCGACGCGTCCATGCCGCGGGCCTCGAAGCAGGCGGCCGCCAGGCGGAAGCGCTCGAAGTCGTCGATCGGCGCCGCCGCGGCCGGGCGCCGCGCGGCCTTGGGGTCGAACTCGAGCACCGACTGCAGCGCGCGCCGCTCGTCGCGCGTCAGCTCCTCGGGGCCCAGGTAGTTCCACGAGTAGTCGCTGTAGCGGCACCGGGGGCAGGTGGCCACGGCGAAGCGCCGGACCTCCTCGATGCTGCCCAGCTCGCGCAAGTCGGTGTCGACGCCCGAGATGTAGTAGCTCGAGCCCATCGTCCGGGCCTGGAACACCGTCTCGCACAGCGGGCACGAGAGCTTGACGGTGACGGGGGTTGCCACGCGTTGGCCTCTCAACTCCTTGGGGCGCGTGAGTGTAGCACCGAGGGGCGGGGCGTGCGAGGCGGCTGAACCGGTCCCCGGTTCACCCCTCCCGCGAGGCGCCCTCGTCTGCCGCGAACGCGGTGGGCAGGATGTTGAACGGCAGCACGCGCAGGAGGATGGGCAGGAGCAGCGCCCCGCCGGGCAGGGCGAAGATCGCCAGGGCGGGGATGCTCTTGCAGATGTCGAGGAGCTGCGTGCGGACCTTGGCCGCCTCCTCGGCCGTGAGGGGCCGGACCGACGCGGCGCCGAGGAGGCGGGCGAGCTCGCCCGTCTCGCGGATCTCCTGCATGAGGCGGCGCGTGTTGCCGAGCACGGCCCGCTGCGCGCGCTCCACGACCAGCTCGCGCAGCCGTCCGAAGGCGCCGGAGACCGGGCCGAAGTCGTGCACCGCCTCGCGGTTCTTCTCGTAGAACGCGGTCACCTCGACCATGACCTGCTCGAGCTCGAGCGGGCTCGCGCCGAGGCGGGCGGCGAGCCGCTCGAGGAGCGCCTGCTCCGCCTGATCGAGGTCGTCGTCGACGAGCGAGATGAGGATCGCCTGCTCGAGGATGAAGCGGCGCGGCCCCGGCTCGAGCGGCTCGAGCTCGAGCGCCGACTCGTCGGCCGGGCGGTCGAGCCCGGCGAGCAGCCGCCGCGCCGTGGCGGGCGGCAGGCCGGCGAGGGTCACGTGGTGCTCGATGAGCCGCCGCTCCTCGGGCGTCACCTTGCCGTCGGCCCAGGCCAGGGCCACGAGGACGCCGATCAGGTCGACCTTCTGCGCCCGCGAGAGCGCGTGCAGCCGCGCGATGCCGTCCTCCTCGATCGTGGCGCGCTCGAAGTAGAGCGACCCGAGCGCTGCCAGCGCGCGCAGCTCGAGGCGCAGGAGCGCGTGCCCCGCAGGGTGGTCGAGCGCGGCCTCGCGCCGCCGGTCGCGCTGCTCGAGGCGCCGCTCGATCGCCGCCGCCGGCCCCTCGATCGATGCCAGGCCGCGCGCGCGCGCGCTCAGCTCGAGGTGGGCGTCGTGGAGGCGCCGCGCGAGCGCCAGGTCCTCGATGCTCGTGGCCATGACGGCGAGCAGCTCGAGCTTGCGCTCCTCGGGCCCGCTCCGGTTGCCGTGCAGGGCGGCCACGGCCATGAGCACGTCCCACCCGACGACGACGAGCGCCGCCCGCGCGAGGTGAGGGACGGCCGCGTCGTCGCCGGCGCGCGCGGCCAGCGCCGGCGGGAGCCCCGGCGCCCGCGCGCCCAGGCCGCCCCCGGCGCGCAGGCGCGCCAGCCGGCGGTCGGCGAGCCGCTGCGCCTGATCGAGGCGCCCGTCGCGGGGGTGGGCGCAGAGCACCTCCGTCGCGGCGCGGTCGTCCTCCGCCGGGTCGTGGGCCTCGACGTAGGCATCGAGCAGCCGCCCGAGCCAGCCCGTGCGCGCCAGGTCCAGCGACCGGCCCCTGTGACCCGGCTGACCACGCTCCGGCACGGCCCCACGCCCCGGCACAGCCGCTGGCCGCTACGCCTCGTCGGGCGGCGTGGCCAGGCCGGCGCCGGTCGACTTGAGCAGCTTCGTCAGCGTGATCATGTTGCCGACGTCGTTGTACTCCAGCTTGTCGGTGCAGCGCATCATCAGCTTGATGCCCAGCCCGCCCACGCGCCCCTGCTCGTGGCGCTCGCGCGCCGCCGACACGGCGCTCTTGGTCTGCGCGCGCAGCGTGTAGGACTCGTGGTCGAAGCCGGCGCCCTCGTCCTGCACGACGATCGTGATCTTCTCCTTGTCGAGCAGGTAGAGGACCTTGATCAGCTTGTCCTGCTGATCCTTGTTGCCGTGGCCGGCCGCGTTCATGATCGCCTCGCGGAACGCGGCGGCCATGGCGACCTGGCCCTCCTCGTCGAGCCCGGAGCTCTGGAAGAGCTTGGCCCCGAGGTTGTTGGCGCGCTCGATGTGGTCCTCGCGCGTGCCGAACTGGAAGTTGACCTGCTGGTCGAAGATGACCTCCTCCTCGCTCGACCGCGCCAGCTCGCTCTCGGCCAGCATGAGGAGGGTGTAGACCTCGAACGGCTCGACGAGGTGCTCGTCGCCCAGGACCATGAAGTCCTGGCAGCGCTCCGGGTCCTTGTCCTGCGGGTAGAGCGCGATCAGCGGGACCATCGACGTGCCCTTCGAGCACTTGATGTCCTCGATGACCTCGCTCGCCTCGGGCAGGGCGTGGTCGACGATCGTCAGGTAGGCGCCCGACTGGCCGAGCAGCTTCATGCAGGCGGTCTTGTCGTTGACGATGTGCACCTTCCAGCCGACGCGGCTGAAGTGGAACTCGATCACGCGCGCGAACGGGTCGTTGCTCGGCACCGCGAGCACGATGCTCGACAGCTTCGCGCTCTCGATCGACCGCTGGAACGAGTCGATCGGCACGAACGAGACGACGTTCTCCGCGGGCGAGATGTACTGGTGCCCCGTCTCCGGGTCCTTGACGATCTGCGCGCGCTTCTCGACGATCTTGATCGCCGCGAAGTCCTTGAGCACGACCTGGTTGCCGCGCAGCAGCTTGTCCTTGATCGTGTCGACGAGGGCGTCGATCAGGCGGTCGCACTTGTCGACCGGCACGCCGATCTTGGCGTTGAGCTCCTCGACCAGGTCCTTCTTGGCGATGGCTTCCACGGCGCTTCCTTCCGATCGGGGGGCTAGAGCTTGCTCGCGCGGGCGAGCAGCTCGTCGGCCGTGAGCTGGCCCTTCTCGATCTGGCAGATGACGTACGCGCGCATGAGCTTCTCCAGCGGGACGGCCGCCAGCGCCTTGAGCTTCTCGGGCGACACCGCCGCCCGGGGCGCCTTGGCCTCCTGCTGCTTGACCAGCTCCGAGAGCTGGTTGAGGGTCTTCCTGATCGCGGCCTTCGTGGCCACCGCCGGCTCGACCGGCTTGGTGACGAGGAACTGGATCTCCTCGACGGCGCGCAGGTCGTTCGGGTCGGCCATCGCCAGGACGATCGCGCTGCCGTCGCCGCGCAGGGGCACGACCTGGTGCTTCTCGAGCACCGCGCGCGGGATGACCTTGATGGCCTCGAAGTCGAGCACCTCGGCCGTGATCTCGGAGGAGGCCGAGACGTTCTCCTCCTGCGCGACCAGGCCCGCCAGGACGCTGTCCTTCACGTAGCCCAGCTTGACGACGATGTTGCGCAGGTCGCCGCCGAGGCTCTTCTGGAACTCCAGCGCCGTCTTGAGCTGCGCCGGCGTCATCAGGTTCTCGCGGACGAGGAGCTCCCCGAGCGCGCTGTCGGTCGTGGTCACCCTGGCGCCTTCCCCTGTTCGGGCGGTGGTCGGCGGTGGTCGCCGGCCGCCGCGCCCCGCGGCGGTGCTGACGACCGCCGCGCTTCGCTCTCCCCTCGCGCGCGGCGGATCCTACCAGGGCCGCCGGGAGCGCGTCAACGACATAAGGTCCCACAGCGGCAAGGGCTTGAGCGCCCTCCCGCGGGCGGCGGACCGCCATCGGTGTGGACGTCGGCCGCCGCCCCGAACTTGCAGGCGACAGCCTTCTCGCCGCGGCGCGTCACGGAGCGACCTAGCCCTCGACGGGCGATCGGGATGCGACAATCCCGCGCCTTCCGGAGGTCCCTCCCGTGCGCATCCTCTCTGGCGTCCAGCCCTCGGGCGAGCTGCACCTCGGCAACTACTTCGGCGCGATCGTGCAGCACCTGGCCCTGCAGGGGCAGGGCGACGCCCTCTACTTCATCGCCGACTACCACGCCCTGACCACCATCCAGGACGCCGCCCGTCTTCGCGACCTGACCCGCGACGTGGCCGCCACCTACCTGGCGCTGGGGCTCGACCCCGCGCGGGCCACGTTCTTCCGCCAGTCCGACGTCCCCGAGGTCCACGAGCTCACCTGGCTGCTCGAGTGCGTGACCGGGATGGGCCTGCTCGAGCGGGCGGTCTCGTACAAGGACAAGGTGTCTCGCGGGCTCAAGGCCAGCGTCGGCCTGTTCACCTACCCCGCGCTCATGGCCTCGGACATCCTCATCTACCGCTCGAACGTCGTGCCGGTCGGCCAGGACCAGGTGCAGCACATCGAGATCGCCCAGGACATGGCGGCGAGCTTCAACGCCGCCTTCGGCCGCGAGGTCCTCGTGCGCCCCGAGGCGCGGCTCTCCGAGGTGCCGAAGGTGCCCGGCACCGACGGGCAGAAGATGTCCAAGAGCTACGGCAACGCGATCCCGATCTTCGCCACGGGCAAGGCGCTCAAGAAGGCCGTCAACGCGATCGTCACCGACTCGAAGGACCCGAAGCAGGAGCCGCTCGACCCGGCGACGTGCAACGCGTTCGCCATCTACGCCCTGTTCGCCGCGCCCGACGAGCGCGACGCGCTGGCCGCGCGCTACCGCGACGACCGCGCGTTCCCCGGCTACGGGGTGACCAAGCAGGCGATCATGCAGAAGATGGACGAGCGCTTCGGCCCGGCGCGCGAGCGCTACGAGGCGCTCAAGCGCCCCGGCAGCGAGCTCGAGGACGTCCTGCGCGACGGCGCCCGCCGCGCGCGGGCGCTGGCCCAGGAGACGATCGACGCTTGCCGCGAGGCGACGGGGCT
Organism: Planctomycetota bacterium; assembly: GCA_019636275.1. Lineage (GTDB taxonomy): Bacteria > Planctomycetota > J058 > J058 > J058 > JAMLIC01. The sequence continues at coordinate 58,783 of JAHBXY010000037.1, forward strand.
GGGCCGACGGTTGGTGTGACGAGTTCGAGACGGCGGGCGAGCGGCCGGCGCCCGTGAGCACGGGCTCGAGGCTGGACGTCGGCCCGGGGTTCGTCGACGAGGGCTGGCCCCTCGTCCTTCCACGCAAGCTCGTGCGAGACCCGGCCACGGTTCGTCCCGGCGACCCGCCCTCGCGACTGACGCGATTCGGAGGCCGCCTCCTGTCGCCCTCGCGCGGCATCGCCTCGGCCTCGTTCGTCTCGGCTGAGGCTCCAGCGACGATCGCCCGACAGGGTGTGCTCGCGCGGGGTCGGCGTCGCCGATCGGCCGAGGCCCGGCGATGGTCGAGACGCGGCGATGGCCGAGGTCCGGCGATCGACGGCTGCGGCGCGCGCGCGGGCCCGCGGCCTGGGCGTGTCGAGTGCGAGCTTGCCTCGTTGAAGACAGGCGACGGGGGCTACCGCTTGCGCTGGGCGCGCTTCGCCGAGGCCGCCCCGCGCAGGAGGTCCTCGACCTCGAGCTCGTTGAGCCCGAAGGACGGGCCCAGCCGCTGCACGAGCTTGAGCTCCTTGCCATCGATCACGCCGTCGGCCGCGACGACGTCGACGAGCGAGCGGAAGAGCGTGGCGCGCTGGCGCGGGTCGGTCGGGATCCGCGCCTTGAGGCCCTTGCCCTTGCTGCGCTGGGTCTCGTCCAGGATCTGCTCGGCGGTGGCCTTGATGACGCCCATCTCCTGGGCCGCCTTGAGCAGGATCTCGAGCTCCTGCGAGCCCACGCTCCCGTCCATCAGCGCCGCCGCCGCGAGGACCTGGAACCGCTCCGTCGCATCCATGGCATGCTCCTCCGCGCGCCCCCGCCCCGGAGGCCGCCGCCGTTCGCCCGAGGATACCCGGTCGGGCGGCCGCTCGCCGCACGCTTTACGCGGGCGCTCGTCGCCGTTTACACTGCCTGGACAGGGAGGGATCCATGCGCCTTCGCCGCTCGCTCTTCGCGCTCACCGTCGCCGCCGCGCTGGCGCCGGGGGCGGCCGCCCGGGCCGACACGGTCACGCTCAAGAACGGCCGCGAGATCCACGGGCGGCTGGTCGAGGAGGGGCGCGACTCGATCCGCATGCGGACCGACGACCGCGGCACGATCACGATCCCCAAGGCCGACATCGCCAGCTTCACCGAGGGCGAGGTGCTGGTGAACTACGGCGCCGGCGGCCGCCCGGCCGAGCCGGCGCCCCCGGCCCAGCCCGCCCAGCCCGCCCAGCCCGCCCAACCCGAGCCCCGCACCCCGGCTGGCCCCGCCGCGCCCGGGCGGCCTGGCGAGTGGCAGTGGCCGGCCGGCCTGACCCCGGCCCAGATCGAGGAGCTCACGGCCATCCGCGACAAGGTCCTCGCGGACCTGGAGAAGCTCGGGCCCACGCGCGAGGAGCGCCTGAAGGCGGTCGCCGCGACGCCCGAGGAGCGGACCGAGATCCAGGAGCAGATGCAGCGGTTCAATTACAACCGCCGCCGCGGTCCGGATCGCGGGCAGGGGAGCGCGGTCCAGCAGCGCCGCCTGGCCAAGGAGCGGGTCCTCGCCCACGGCCTGAAGGCGCTCCCGTTCCTGGTCACCGGGCTCGACAGCGAGGCGCTGTTCACCAAGCAGAACTCCGCCGTCGGCCTGGGTGAGCTCATGCAGCCCTCGGGCGACCTCAAGGTCGAGGACCTGCGCTGGCTGATGTACCACCACGACGTCCCGACGAAGCTCCTGCGCCTGCTCGACCACCAGGGCGAGATCGAGTCGTGCTTCGTGCGCGCCGAGGGCGACGCCGCCCTGCGCGCGGTCACCGGGCACAACGTGAACTACGAGACCAGCACGGAGCGCATGCGCACGCTCGAGGAGACCCGGGCCAAGACGGCCTGGGAGCAGTGGTGGCAGCGCGAGAAGGCCCGCTGGACGCGCGCCGAGGCCGAGAAGGAGAAGGCCCGCGAGGAGCTCAACGCCAAGCTGGCGCTCCTCCGTCAGGGCAAGAACCCCGAGGCCGAGCAGGCGCGCTGAGCCGCCGGGCCCGCGCGGCCCCGGCGAGCCTCGCGGCGCCCGAGCCACGGGTGAGCGAGGGCGTCCGACGACATCCGCGGCCGTCGGTCACACGTCGTCGTCGCGGCGGCTCGACCAGCCGATGAGCCGGCCCACCTGGGCGCGGACCGGGCCGCCGACGAGCGAGCGCGCGAGCTGGCGCGGGGTGTCCAGGAGCGAGCGCAGGAGCAGGCGCGAGAGCTCGAGCGGCGTCCCGGCCTCGGCGTGCACGGCCACGCGCTGGTCGTTCTCCACGTCCTCGAGGCCGCCGCGGGCCACCGTCCGCGTGCCGTCCGAGCGCACCTCGATCACCAGCCGGGCGACGACCGGCGGCAGGTCGTCGCGCCGCGGGAGGAGCGCGTCGTCGTCGCGGCGGGGCTCGGGGAGGTCGGGCGGGGTCACGAGGTCATCGTAGCCGACGCCCGCGCCGGCGCGCGGTGGACACGTAGCAGCCCTGTCTGCCCGCGCCTAAGATCCGGCCTGGGACGGGAGGTCGGCATGGCGAAGAAGGCCGCCGCGGCGAAGAAGAAGGCGACGACGAAGAAGGGGCCGGCCCGGAAGAAGGCGACGAGGAAGCCGCCGGTGAAGGTGTCCGCGGCCATGAGCGCGGCGGACGTGGCTGGCGCCGCGCCGGCCGAGGTCGCCGCGCTGGGCGAGCAGGTGAAGGGCGACGGCGGGGCCGTGCTGGCGCACTACCGCGAGCCCTTCGGCGGGCACAGCGTCCTCCTCGTGGCCCTGCCGATCGACAAGGTCGAGCCGACGCCCTACCAGCGCGACGTGTCGGCGCCGCACGTCAAGCGGCTGGCCCGCTCGATCGAGAAGGTGGGCCGCTTCCTCGACCCGGTGATCGCCGTGCGCCACGACGGCCGCTACTGGGTGCCCAACGGCGGGCATCGCCTGGCCGCCCTGAAGGAGGCCGGCGGCACGTCGATCACGGCGCTGCTCGTCCCCGAGCGCGAGGTGGCCCACAAGATCCTGGCGCTCAACACGGAGAAGGCGCACAACCTCAAGGAGAAGGCGCTCGAGGTCCTGCGCCTCGAGCGCGCCCTGGCCGCCGCCGGCGACCCGCGGCCCGAGGCCGCGTTCGACCTCGAGCTCGAGGAGGGCGCGCTGGTCACGATCGGCGCCGCCTACGAGCGGCGGCCGCGGCTCTCCGGCAGCAGCTACAACGCGATCCTGCGCCGCGTCGACGCGCTCCTGGACCGGCCGCTGCCGGAGGCCCTGGCCCTGCGCGAGGGCTGGGCGACCAAGGTGCTCGAGGCCGACGACCGCGTGAGCGCCGTCGTCGAGCGCCTCAAGGCGCGCGGCCTGCGGAGCCCCTACCTGCGGCAGTTCGTGGTCGCGCGCCTCAACCCCCTGGGCAAGTTCGCCGGGGCGGACGCGCCCGACACGGTCGACGGGGCCCTGGACGCGCTGATCGAGCGCGCCGGGCGGTTCGACGCCGACAAGGTCCGAGAGGAGGACCTGCAGGGGATGGGCGGCGGGGGCGGCGGCGAGGGCGAGGGCGAGGAGTAGGCGGGCACGGGCTCACCCCGGAGGGCACGGACGTCCACGGCGCGGACCAGGGAGGTCGGTCGCTCGTGGAGACCTCCTCCGCG
>JAHBXY010000038.1 GCA_019636275.1 Planctomycetota bacterium
CGGGGCGGCCGGGCGCTGGCTCGGCGAGGCCTGGCGCGACCGGCTGCCGGCGGGCGCCGACGCGTCGGAGCTCGAGGCGGTCGCGCGCCGGACCGTCCACGGTGACGCCGGCCTCGCCGAGCTGGCGCAGGCGCTGCGGCAGGCGGCGGCGCGGGCGCAGGCCGCGCGGGACGAGGGGAGACGAGGGTGAGCGCCACGGTCCAGGGGCTCTACGCGGCGCTGCGCCGCGAGGTGGGCAAGGTCGTCGTCGGGCAGGAGGAGGCCGTGCGCCTGGCCTTCGTGGCGCTCCTGTGCGAGGGCCACGTGATCCTCGAGGGCGTGCCGGGCCTGGCCAAGACCACGCTCGTGCGCGCGCTGGCCGCGGCCCTGCGGCTCGAGTTCAAGCGCGTCCAGTTCACGCCCGACCTCATGCCGTCGGACATCCTGGGCGCGCCGATCTTCGACTTCCAGGCCGGCAAGTTCCACGTCGTCGAGGGGCCGATCTTCACCAGCGTCCTCCTGGCCGACGAGATCAACCGCGCCCCGGCCAAGACGCAGGCGGCGCTGCTCGAGGCCATGCAGGAGCGGCAGGTCACGCTCGAGGGGACGCCGCGGCCGCTGCCCCGGCCGTTCCTGGTCCTCGCCACGCAGAACCCGGTCGAGCACGAGGGGACCTACCCGCTGCCCGAGGCGCAGCTCGACCGCTTCCTCTTCAAGGTCCTGATCGACTACCCCTCGCTCGACGACGAGCTGGCCGTCCTCGCGCAGCACCGCGGCGACTCGGCGGGGCTGACGCGCCTCCTCGCCGACGTCGTGCCGGTGGCCGACGCCGACGGCCTCGCGGCGGCGCGGGCCGAGGTGGACCGCGTGCGCGTCGAGCCGGGCGTCGCCCGCTACCTGGTCGAGCTCGTGCGCCGGACGCGCAAGGACCCGCTCCTGTCGCTCGGCGGCAGCCCGCGCGCCTCGCTCCTCCTGCAGGTGGCGGCGCGCGTGGGCGCGGCGCTCGACGGGCGCGACTTCGTCGTGCCCGACGACGTCAAGGCCGTGTTCGTGCCCTGCCTCCGGCACCGCGTGCGCCTCACGGCCGCCGCGGAGGTCGACGGCCTGGGCCCCGACGAGGTCCTGACGCGCGTGCTCGGGGCGGTCGCGGTCCCCAGGTGACCCGCGCCCCGCTCCCCGCCCCGCGGCTCATCGGCCTGGCCGCCGCGCTCGCCGCCCTGGCGCTGCTCCTGCCGCTCCTCCCCGCCCTGCGCGGGCCGTGGTGGGGCCTGACGCTGCTCCTCGGCGGGCTCGCCCTCGTCGACGCCCTGGCCCGCCCGCCGCGCGACGCCCTGAGGGCGCGGCGCGAGGCCGCGCCCGCCGACCACGTCGGCCGGCGCGGCGCCTGGCGCGTCGTCGTCGAGTCGGTCGCCGGCCGGCCGCTGCGCGTGCGGGTGCGCGACGTGCCGCCGCCCGGGCTCGAGGGCGACGGTGCGCGCGCCGACCTCGTCCTCGCCCCCGGCGCCCAGGTCACGCTCGAGGCGCCGTTCCGGGCGCTCGCCCGCGGGCCGCACGACCTCCTGCCGCTCGGCCTGCGCGTGCGCGGCCCGCTGGGGCTCCTCGACTGGCAGGCGCTCGAGCCGGCGCCGGCGCGCGTCGTCGTCCTGCCGGGCCGCCCGGCCGGCGAGACGCAGTGGCTCCTCGCGCGCGTGGCGGCCGAGGAGGAGACCGGACCCCACCCGCACACGCGCCGCGGCGCCGACTGGGAGTTCGACCACCTGCGCGAGTGGGTCCCGGGCGACGAGCTCCGGCGCGTGGCCTGGACGGCGACGGCGCGCCGGCGCGTCCCGATCGTGCGCGAGCTGAAGCAGGAGCGGCGCTCGGACCTCATGCTCGTCCTCGACGGCGGCCGCCTCATGGGCTCGCTCGTGGGCGGCGTGACCAAGCTCGACCTCGCGCTCACGCCGCTCCTCGACCTCGCCGCCGTGGCGCTCTCGCGCGGCGAGCGCGTGGGGCTGCTCGCCTTCGACGTGCAGGCGCGCGCCTACCTCCCGCCGCGCGCCGGGGCGGCCCAGCTCCAGGCCCTGCGCGACGCGCTCGGCCGCCTGCCGTCGCCCACCGAGCCGACGAGCTGGCCGCGCGCGGCGGCGCAGCTCGAGGCGCGGCAGCGCAAGCGCAGCCTGATGGTCGTGTTCTCCGACTTCACCGACGAGGTCTCGGCCGCGGAGATCGAGCGGCACCTCGCCGCCCTGTCGCATCGGCACGCGGTCGTGTTCGTCGCCGTGGGCGACCCGCACCTCGACGAGGTCCTCACGACCCCCGACCTGGGCGCCCGCGCCGCCTTCCAGCAGGCCGTCGCCGGCCAGCTCCTCGTCGAGCGCCGGCGCGTCCTGCGGCGGATCGAGCGCCTGGGCGTGCCCACGGTCGACGGCGAGCCGCGCCGCCTCACGGGCCCGGTGCTCGGTCGCTACCTCGAGCGGCGGCGCGTGGGCGTGGGCTGATGGCCGACCGCGACCAGCGCGCCCTCGAGCGCGCCTGGCGCGCGCGGGGCACGCCCGACCCGGGCCCCGCCCTCCTGACCGTCCGCGTCCGAGCCGGCCGCCTGTCGCCGCGCGCGCGCGCGACCTCGAGGGCGGGCCGGACTGCCGCTTCGCGGCCTTCCTGCCGGCCCTCTGGCGTCACCGCTAATGCTAATGCCGGGGGTTCCCTGTGCTCGGCCGCCGCTGTCTCACACTTCGAAGACTGACGGGTGGATCGGCGGCCGAGCACAGGGACCCCCCCGGCCGCGGCGGTGCCGGGCTCAGGGAAGAGTCGTAGCGGCCGGTCACGCCCTGGCGAGCGCGCGCAGCCCTCGCGCCAGGCGGGCCAGGCCGACCTGGACCTCGCCCGGCTGATCGAGGGCCGCCATGGCCAGGCGACCGGCCAGGTCCGCGGCGTCGGCCGGGAGCTGGGCTCCTGCGCCCGTGAGCTCGACCAGGGCGAGGGCGGCCTCGGTCAGCCGGGCGGGGGTCGGGTCGGCGAGGGCGGCCTCGAACGGGCCCCGCCACGTCGCCTCACCGGCGGACCCGAGCGCGCCCCCGGCCGCCGCTGCGACCGGAACTTCGCCCGGCAGCCGCTGCGGATCGAAACCGGTCGACCCTGACGCGGCGGCGACCACGAGCGGAGGGGGCCTCTCCATGACCGGGGCTTCCGCCACCGCGTCGCGGGTCGCGGCAGGTCGCGAGGGCCGGGGAGCAGCAGCCTGCTCGCCCCGGAGGGCGCGGAGGGCCGCCGCCCGCACGGCGCCATGGCGTCCGGCGAGGCACTCGAGGACGCGAAGGGCCGAGGGGTCGTCCCGGACGGCGCCGAGCGCCCGCGCGAGCGCGGCCAGGAGGCCGTCGTCACCGTCGCGGAGCAGGTCTGGCAAGGCCGCCTCGAGTTGCCTCGGGGCCGCTGGCGACGTCACACGGAAGAGGTCGGCGAGCGCCGCGAGGCGCTGGGACGGGTCGCCGGTCAGCAGCATGGGATCGAGCACGGCGGACCACCCCCCGGGCAACCATGCTGCGACCGATCCTGTCCCTGGACAAGCCCCGGACCTCCGAGCGACGGCTGTAAGGCCGCCCAGCGGTTCCGAGTCTCGACTCCAGCCCGGGTGGCATTGCGACTTCGGAGGCGCGAGACCTGGCTGGCCTGGCCCGCGCGCAGGCGCTCACGTCCCGTTTGAACGCTCCCGAAGTCCTGCCTGTGAGCGCAAGCGGGCCTGTCTTCAACCGCCCGAGCAGGTTCAATCGCCCGAGCAGGCTCGTCGAGATCGGCGCGCTCCGGCGTCCCGGAGCCGTCGACCCGGAGTCGTCGTGGGTGTCGAGCGCTATGCTCCAGCGGCGCCTCGAGCGCGCTCGAGAGGGGCGAGATGGTCCACAACCTGGCCGACTTCCTCACGGCCCTGACCTCGGCCTTCTGCCGTCAGCTCGTGCTCGGGTTCGGGCTGCTGGCCCTGGTGGGCCTGCTCCTCTCGCTGACGCAGCGCTGGATCTTCCTGTTCCTCTTCCGCGCGATCGGGCTCAAGGGAGTCGTGACCTGGACCGGCTGGCTCGGAACCCCGCTCCACGAGCTCTCCCACTACCTGGTGGGCAAGCTGTTCCTGATCGAGATCACCCGGATCAAGCTCTGGGAGCCCGACCCGGACGACGGGGTGCTCGGGTTCGTGCGCTACCGGATCCCCCGCCTCAGGCCCTCCGAGTTGCACAAGGTGATCGGCACCTTCCTCATGGGCGTGGCGCCCCTCTTCGGCGGCGCCCTGTTCTTGCTTGCCGCGCTCCACCTCACGAGCAGGGACCCGGCGCCCCTCCTGCTCGAGGCCCGCCGCTTCGCGACCCTCGCCGAGGCCGCCCCGCTGCCGGAGGTCGCGCGCGGCTTCGGGGACCTCATCCGGGGCGTCTATCTGACGATCTTCTCCGACGGCCCCCTGAGCTGGCGTCCCTGGGTGTTCCTCTACCTCGCCATGTGCGTGGGAGCCCACCTGGCCCCGTCTCGCGCCGACCTGCGCGGGGGTTTCGCCGGCTTCCTCGTGCTCCTCGTGCTCGCGCTGTTCGCCAACGCCGTGGCGCTGCTGCTCCGCTTCCAGCCGGCAAACGCCGCCGAGACCCTGGCCCGCGTCACGGGGCCCCTGACGGTCATGCTGCTGCTGGCCTTGGTCCTGAACTGCGGGAACCTGCTCCTCGCCGCCGCGCTCGCCTGGGCCGCGCCGCGCTGGGGCCGCCGAGGCTGAGGAGGGCCCGGCCCGACGGCAGGGAACAAGGAACTGCTCACCGGCACCGCAGTGGAGCAGCAGAGGGAGAGAGGGCGGATGGGCGGCCCGCGCGCCTCCTGATCAGACCCTCAGAAGGTCGCAGCCGCAGAGAGGGCGTTGTGCGCCCGTGCAGATCGATGAATCGCCTGGACCCGCCGCCCGCAGCAGCGCGCAGCGAGACCGCGTCGAAGCAGCAGCAGCGGCAGCAAGCCACCGCGCCGCAGCAGCGTCGGCGGCCCAAGCCTGAGCCGTCCGCGACTTATTGAAGCGAGGCGCCGCGGTGCGCCGAAGCGCCGACCGCAAAAGAAACACGAGTTCCGGAAAGGCGAGGGGCCCGCAGGTTTCCCTGCGGGCCCCTCTTAACCGGGCAACAACCTACTCTCCCGCTTGTGACAGTACCATCGGCGCGCCAGGCTTAACTTCTGTGTTCGGAATGGATACAGGTGTGGCCCTGACGCCATGGTCACCCGGAATTTTCGGGTGCCTGTCCGGGCGGCTCGCGCCGCCCGGACGGGCGTTGTGTGATTGAGTTCTTGTCGTGGCTCTCGGATCGAGCACCCACATCATGCGTCCGAGGACGCCTGAATCGAGTGCACTCTTCTCGCTCGGGCCACCGAGCGCCTCTTGGAAGCGCCGCGGCGATGAAAATTATTATTGAATAATAATGCCTGAGCCTAAGCCTCACGGGCCATTAGTACCGGTCAGCTTAACGCATCACTGCGCTTACACACCCGGCCTATCAACGTGGTGGTCTTCCACGACCCTTCAGGGACCGAAGTCCAGGGAGATCTCGTTTCGGGAATGGCTTCGCGCTTATATGCCTTCAGCGCTTATCCTGACCAGACGTAGCTACCCTGCGCTGCCGCTGGCGCGACAACAGGAACACCAGAGGTCCGTTCCTCCCAATCCTCTCGTACTAGGGAGAAAATCCCTCAAATCTCCTACACCCACGGAAGGTAGGGACCGACCTGACTCACGTCGGTCTGAACCCAGCTCGCGTGCCGCTTTAATTGGCGAACAGCCAAACCCTTGGGACCTGCTTCAGCCCCAGGATGCGACGGGCCGACATCGAGGTGCCAAACCTCCCCGTCGATATGGACTCTTGGGGGAGATAAGCCTGTTATCCCTAGAGTACCTTTTATCCGTTGAGCGATGGCGCTTCCACGCGCAACCACCGGATCACTAAGGCCTGCTTTCGCATCTGCTCGTCAAGTCCGACTCGCAGTCAAGCACCCTTCTACCTTTGCGCTCTACGCACGATTGCCAACCGTGCTGAGGGTACCTTTGCGCTCCTCCGTTACTCTTTGGGAGGAGACCGCCCCAGTCAAACTGCCCACATACCACTGTTCCAGGCCCGGATTCACGGCACCCGGTTAGAGTTCAAATATACAGAGAGTGGTATTTCACTGACGGCTCTGCCCGAGCTGGCGCCCGGGCCTCGAAGCCTCCCACCTATTCTACACAGAGCATATCTAAACCCAATAATATGCTGCAGTAAAGGTTCATAGGGTCTTTCCGCCTACCCGCGGGGACGAGGCATCTTCACCTCGAATTAAGTTTCGCCGAGTCCTTCGTTGAGACAGCGCCCATGTTATTACGCTATTCATGCGGGTCGGAACTTACCCGACAAGGAATTTCGCTACCTTAGGACCGTCATAGTTACGGCCGCCCTTCACCGGGGCTTCGGTTATGAGCTTCGGGCCCGAAGGCCTTGACCCTTCCCCTTAACCTACCGGCAGCGGGCAAGCGTCGCACTGTATACGTAGGCTTTTGGCCTTAGCACAGAGCTGTGTTTTTGATAAACAGTTCCATGGGCCGCTTTGCTGTCGCTCAGAGCGTGGCTCCGGGGGCGAGCCCCTTCACCTCTCTGAGCACCCCTTATCCCGAAGTTACGGGGCTAGTTTGCCGAGTTCCTTAACGAAGGTTCTCTCGAGCGCCTTAGGATACTCTCCTCGCCCACCTGTGTCGGTTTCCAGTACGGACACCCTAGGCCTCGAACGCTTAGAGGATTTTCTTGAAGGGCCCGCCAATCACTTCGGCACATAATGGCCTCGACATCACCTCTGGGCTTACGGCGGCGGATTTCCCTACCGCCCACCCTCGGGCTTGTCCTCACTATTCCAGCAGTGAGTAGACCTTTGGACCCCTGTCCCCCCATCGCATCAGCCTAGAGTGGCGCAGGAATATTAACCTGCTAGCCATCGACTACGCCTTTCGGCCTCGCCTTAGGATCCGGCTAACCCTGGGCGGAATTGCCTGCCCCAGGAAACCTTGGGCTTACGGCGAGTGAGCTTCTCACTCACTTTCTCGCTACTCGTTCCGGCATAATCACTTGCACGCGCTCCACCCGTCCTCTCGGTCAGGCTTCGACGCACGGGCAACGCTCCCCTACCACTCACAGGAACCCGTGTCCTGTGAATCCGCAGCTTCGGTATCGGGCTTGAGTCCCGTTCATTTTCGGCGCGACATCGCTCGACCAGTAAGCTATTACGCACTTTTTAAATGGTGGCTGCTTCTAAGCCAACATCCTGGCTGTCTTCGCAATGTCACTTCCTTTAGCACTTAGCCCGAGCTTAGGGACCTTAGCCGACGGTCTGGGTTGTTTCCCTCTGGACCATGAAGCTTATCCCCCATGGTCTTACTCCCGGGGTACATTCAGTCGGTATTCGGAGTTTGGTTGGACAGGGTAGGCTGGTGGCCCCCCAAATCCATTCAGTCTCTCTACCCCCGACCGAACAATTCATCCGAGGCTAGTCCAAAAACTATTTCGGGGAGAACGAGATATCTGCAGGTTTGATTAGACTTTCACTCCTAACCACAGATCATCGCACGATTTTTCAACACCGACGCGTTCGGGCCTCCACGCGGTTTTACCCGCGCTTCACCCTGCCCATGGTTAGATCACCTGCTTTCGCGTCTACAGCCGCCTACCTGCCCGAAGGCAACGCGCATTTCGCACTCGCTTTCGCTCCGGCTCCGCCCCGTAAGGGCTTAACCTAGCAGACGACCGTAACTCGCCGGATCATTATACAAAAGGCACGCGGTCAGGCCGGGCCAGGCCGAAGCCTGGCTAGACGCCCTCCCACTGCTTGTAACTACCTGGTTTCAGATTCTATTTCACTCCCCTAAAAGGGGTTCTTTTCACCTTTCACTCACGCTACTCGTGCACTATCGGTCATGAGCTTGTACTTAGCCTTGGGGGGTGGTCCCCCCTGCTTCACGCCAGTTTTCTCGTGGCTGGCGCTACTCGGGATCAGTTCGGGAGACGACTCGCCTTTCGCCTACGGGGCTTTCACCCTCTGTGGCCCACCATTCCAGATGGTTCGACTAGGCGTCCGTTTTGTAACTCCCTGCCGGCCCGTGCGCCGACAGAACCGTCCCACGACCCCCGATGCACATAGGCCACACGGACCGTTAGGTGCACCAGGTTTAGGCTCATCCCCGTTCGCTCGCCGCTACTGAGGGAGTCGCGGTTGCTTTCTATTCCTCCAGGTACTTAGATGTTTCAGTTCCCTGGGTTTGCCTCCACGCGCTATACATTCACACGTGGATACTGGAGTATGACCCCCAGCGGGTTGCCCCATTCGGATATCCCCGGATCAAAGCTTGGTTAGCAGCTCCCCGAGGCTTTTCGCAGCTACCCCACGTCCTTCATCGCCAGCTCATGCCAAGGCATCCACCAGGCAGCCTTAGTAGCTTAGGCATGTTTTTATTTCATGCCGCGGCGCTTCCGAGATTCACTCGGCAGCGACGTGATCCGCCGTCGGACCACGCCATTCGAGAGAGAAGAATACAACTCGTTCCCATTTTGGGTGTGGATGATCGATTCGATCACCACGACAAGAACTCAATTGTGAAAGAGCGTGCTCGAGGGGGCTTCCCTCGCGGCCTCTCGCCGGCTTTCGCCAGTTCGTGGCCGAACGACTCCGACGGCGACGCGAGTCGCCGGACCGGGGCCGGACGCTTTGTAGGGTGATAGTTCGGTGCGTGGGCGTATGCCCAAATCTCAAGCCGAGCCCGTGGCTTCCCCCGCTCGACCCCGGAGCACGAACGCGCTCGAGGCCAGGCGGCTTCGCCGCAGGCCGGTCTAAGGTATTCCCCTTAGAAAGGAGGTGATCCAGCCGCAGGTTCTCCTACGGCTACCTTGTTACGACTTAGTCCCAATCACCGAGCTTGCCGTCGGCGCTTCCCTCCATTGCTGGTTGGTGCAGCGACTTCGGGCACTCTCGGCTCTCGTGGCTTGACGGGCGGTGTGTACAAGGCTCAGGAACATATTCACCGGGGCGTAGCTGATCCCCGATTACTAGCGATTCCAGCTTCATGAGGGCGAGTTGCAGCCCTCAATCCGAACTGAGACCGGCTTTTTGGGATTTGCTTGGCCTCACGACTTCGCGTCCCTCTGTACCGGCCATTGTGGCACGTTTGTAGCCCTGGGCGTAAGGGCCATGAGGACTTGACGTCATCCCCACCTTCCTCCGGTTTAACACCGGCAGTCTCTCCAGAGTCCCCGGCATTACCCGCTGGCAACTGAAGACAAGGGTTTCGCTCGTTATGGGACTTAACCCGACATCTCACGACACGAGCTGACGACAGCCATGCAACACCTGTGCTAGCTCCCTCTTTCGAGGGTCGTTACCCTTTCAGGCTCCTACCACTAACATGTCAAGCCCAGGTAAGGTTCTGCGCGTTGCTTCGAATTAAACAACATGCTCCACCGCTTGTGTGAGCCCCCGTCAATTCCTTTGAGTTTCAGCCTTGCGACTATACTCCCCAGGCGGGGCACTTAATACATTTGCTCCAGCAGGGAGGCATTGGGTACCCCCCTACCTAGTGCCCATCGTTTACGGCTAGGACTACCGGGGTATCTAATCCCGTTTGCTCCCCTAGCTTTCGCGTCTCAGCGTCAGAAACAGGCCAGAGCCTCGCCTTCGCCGCCGGTGTTCCTCCTGATATCAACGCATTTCACCGCTCCACCAGGAATTCCAGGCTCCCCTCCTGTCCTCAAGCAAAGTAGTTTCGAGCGCAATTCCTCGGTTGGGCCGAGGGATTTCACACCCGACTTACTTCGCCGCCTACACGCGCTTTATGCCCAGTGATTCCGAACAACGGTCGCCACCTCTGTCTTACCGCGGCTGCTGGCACAGAGTTAGCCGTGGCTTCCTCCCGGACCTTTGTCAAAGCCCAGCGCTGTTAACGCCGGACCCTTCATAATCCGTGACAGCGGTTTACAACCCGAAGGCCTTCATCCCGCACGCGGCGTCGCTCCGTCAGGGTTTCCCCCATTGCGGAAGATTCTCGACTGCAGCCTCCCGTAGGAGTCTGGGCAGTGTCTCAGTCCCAGTGTGGCCGGTCACCCTCTCAGGTCGGCTACCCGTCATCGCCTTGGTAGGCCATTACCCTACCAACTAGCTGATAGGACATAGTCCCGTCCTCGGCCGAAAGCATTGCTAAGAGGCCTTCTTTACTCGCAGGAACATGCGGTCCCGCGAGCCTATCGGGTATTAGCCAAGATTTCTCCTGGTTATCCCCGAGCCAGGGGTAGGTTAGCTATGCATTACTCACCCGTTCGCCACTTTCACCTCACCGAAGCGAGGATCACGTACGACTTGCATGCCTAATCCACGCCGCTACCGTTCGTTCTGAGCCAGGATCAAACCCTTCAATTTGAAGTGTGTTAATCCTGACCCCTCGTCGCATTGGACAAACTCACATTGAGTAGGTTCTCAACATGGTTGCGCAATGCGTCAGGGGTCTGTCGTCGCTCCGTCTTTCGACGAGGCGCCGACGTTTTATCGGCCTCGCAAGTGGCCGTATAGAAAGAGAGCTCCACCGGGATAATTCCCGACGGGGCTCCATACCCCCAACGCACCGAACTATCAATTTTCAAAGAACCCCGCGCCCGCGGCGACATGGCTCCGGATGCTGATGAGCAGCCGGGCGTCCGTCGCTCCTGGGCGCGACTCCGCTCCGGCGCACGAGGCGCCGTCGAGGAGGCGCGCGGCAGAGCCGCGCTGGTGTCTTCACTAGAAAGAGCCCCCGAAGCAGCCTTCGAGCGTCCACCGGATGAGCGGTGGTGCTGAAAGGCGGCCATCTCGGAGGATGGCTGTCCCTTAGGGGGAAGCCGCCAGTCTACCTGGCTCCGCGTGACCGTCAAGCCCTCGAGAAGATTTTTTTCTTCCCAGGAGACTCGTCGGTCGTCACGAGCAGAGACGGCCACCTACCTCGCCGAGGCCAGCGAGTGCCGGGGTCGCCCGTGGGCGGACCGGTTGGTGACTTGACTCTTCTCGAAGGCCCGCGTTGCGGACCCGCAGTCTAGTGCGCTTCTGACGTTCGTCGAGCTCGGGTGAGCAGTTTTTCGGTGAGCCCTTTGCCAGCATGGGCGCGGCGGCACCGGCGACGAACAGAAGCGTCCAGTTCAGAAAGATCGCGCCTCGCCACTTGGTGGCGGGGCCGCTCCCCGTTCGGGAGCGCCGCAGTCTATTCGACCGCGACTCGCTGTCAAGCACGATTTTTTTTCGGGCTCGTCGGACGCGTCAGGCCAGAGGTCTGACGTCGTCCTCGCGGTGTCCCGCGAAGCGACTCGAAGTCTACCTCGTCGTCGCCGCGCGTCAAGCGTCCGTGAAGGACGTCTCTGCGAGGCGGGAGAGGCGCTGCGTTCGAAAGAACACGA
Organism: Planctomycetota bacterium; assembly: GCA_019636275.1. Classification (GTDB taxonomy): domain Bacteria; phylum Planctomycetota; class J058; order J058; family J058; genus JAMLIC01. Next base: position 11,397 of record JAHBXY010000038.1, read on the forward strand.
CGGCAACACGCGGTTGCCGTCGACGAGCGTTCTTATACCCGAGGTCGGACGGCCGTCAATCCCGCGGCGATGGATTTTCCATCTCCGCGCGGAACCCTCGTCGTCGCATGGACATCGACTTGACGCCTCGCGGGCGCGCCCCGAGAATGCGGCCGCGATGGTGGGCCGCGGGGCCGGGTCGATCGGGCCTGGCAGGGTACGCCGCAATCCGCTGTCCCGACGAGACTTGGCGTCACAGGACGCCTCCGAGGTGCGCGTGAAGGGTGTCGTCATCCTGGGCTCGACGGGGTCCATCGGACGCAACACGCTCGACGTCTGCCGGAGCATGGGGCCAGAGCGGGTGCGGGTCACCGGCCTCGTGGGCGGCTCGCAGTGGGAGCTCCTGGCCGCGCAGGCCCGCGAGCACCGCGTCCCCCGCGTGGCCGTCGCCACGGACGCCGCCCACCGGGAGCTCTCGAAGGCGCTGGCAGGCACCGGAATCGAGGTCCTCTGCGGACCGGAGGGGGCGCGCGCCCTCGTCGCCGACCCCGCCTGCGACACGGTGCTCGCCGCGATCTCGGGGGCGGCGGGCCTCCCGGCCGTGCTCGAGGCGGCCCGGCGCGGGCGCCGCCTGTGCCTCTCGAACAAGGAGAGCCTCGTCCTCACCGGGCCGATCCTGGGCCGGATCGCACGCGAGCACGGGGCGGAGCTGATCCCCGTCGACAGCGAGCACTCGGCGATCTTCCAGGCCCTGCAGGCGGGCACCACGCGCGAGGTGCGGCGGCTGGTCCTGACCGCCTCCGGCGGGCCGTTCCGCGAGTGGCCGGCCGAGCGGATCGCCCGCGCCACGCGCGACGAGGCCCTGAACCATCCGACCTGGAAGATGGGGCCGCTGATCACGATCGACTCGGCCACGCTCATGAACAAGGCCCTGGAGGTCGTCGAGGCGCGCTGGCTGTTCGACCTCCCCCCCGAGCAGATCGACGTCGTGATCCATCCGCAGTCGATCATCCACTCGCTCGTGGAGTTCGTTGATGGGTCGGTCATGGCCCAGATGGGCGTCCCGGACATGCGCGTCCCGATCCAGTACGCCCTCACCTACCCGGCGCGCCTGCCGCTCGAGACGGCGCCGTTCGACCTGCCGACGATCGGCCGGCTCACCTTCGAGGCGGTCGACCGCGCACGCTTCCCGGCGCTCGATGTGGCTTATGATGTGCTCCGCCGAGGAGGCGTCGCCGGAGCCGTGTTCAACGCCGCGAACGAGGTCGCCAGGGCGGCGTTCCTGGCCGAGCGGATCGCGTTCCCCGCGATCGTGCGCACGACCGAGCGCGTGCTCGAGCGCCACGAGGTCGCCGGCCCCGGGCGCGACCTCGCGGCGCCGAGCCTCGAGGAGGTCCTCGAGGCGGACCGGTGGGCGCGAGAGGAAGCCGAGCGATGCCTGACGTCCTGAGCCTGTGGCTCCCCCTCCTGGCGGTCGACACCTCGTCCGTCCGCGGCCTCCTCGGGGTGATCCTCGGCGTCGGGGCGCTGATCTTCGTCCATGAGCTCGGCCACTTCCTCGCCGCCAAGTGGGCCGGCGTGAAGGTCGAGGTCTTCTCGCTCGGCTTCGGGCGGCGGCTGTTCGGCTTCCGCCGCGGCGAGACCGACTACCGCGTGTCGCTCCTGCCGCTCGGCGGCTACGTGCGCATGCTCGGCCAGGCCGACGACGACCCCAATCAGCCGGCCACCGAGGACGCGCGCGACTTCCGCAACAAGAGCGCCGGCAAGCGCTTCGTGATCCTGGTCGCCGGCGTGGTCATGAACCTCGTCTTCGCGGCCTTCGCCTTCGTCCTGGCCTTCGGGCTGGGGATCGAGTTCACGGCGCCGGAGGTCGGCGCCGTCGAGCCGGGCAGCCCCGCCGCGCGGGCCGACCTGCGCCCGGGCGACGTCGTGCAGGAGATCGACGGGTCGGCCGTCCTGGGCTTCCAGGACCTGCAGACCCTGGTGGCGCTGTCGACCGACGAGATGGAGCTCAAGGTCCTCCGCGGCGGCCAGGAGCTCACGACCCGCGTGAAGCCCTTCCGCGGCGAGACCGACTCCTACGCGCAGATCGGCGTCGCGCCGGCGCGGGTGATCGGCGCGCTCGCGCCGGACTCGCCCCTCCAGGGCAAGGTCCACCCGGCGACCCCCGCCCGCAGCGACCGGCTCCTCAACGTGTCGCCCGTCGACAGCCGCGTCGATCCCGCCGCCCGCATGACCGACCGGCAGGTGGCGCGCGCGATCGACCTCGCCCGCGGCCGCGTGGCGATCACCGTCGAGCGCACGAGCTACGGCCCGGGCGGCGCGCCGACGGGCGTCGAGCTCGTGCCGCTCGAGGTCGACGTCCCCCAGCGCCCCGAGTTCTCGCTCGGCCTCGACCTCCCCGACGAGGCCTGGGTGCGGCGCCTGCCCGCTGACGGCCCGGCCGCGAAGGCGGGCGTCGAGGTCGGCGACCGGATCGTGGCCCTGGGCGACGTGACGCCGGTCACCCAGTCGAACCTGCGCGACGTCGTGGCCGACGTGGGCGCGCGCCAGGGCGAGGCCGCCGTGCCGCTCGTCGTCGAGCGGCCGGGCGCCGACGGCCAGCGGCAGCGGGTCGAGCTGCAGGTGTCGCTCGAGCTGCAGAACGCGCGGCAGCTCGAGGCGGCGCTGGCCGGGGTGGAGGGCACGGACGAGCGGCTCGCCGTCCGCCGCGCCGTCGGCCGCTGGATGCTCGGGATCGAGTACCGCGCCGACGTCGTCGGCGCGCCGTCGACGCTGCCCCTGGCCGACGAGGGCGCCGAGCCGGTCACGCTCCAGCCGGGCGACCGGATCGTCTCGGTCTGGCTGAACCGCTCGTTCCTCATCTGGCGCGACGAGCAGCCGATGATCGGCCCCGACCTCCTCAAGCAGGTGCTCCGCGCCCGCGGCGAGGAGCCGCTCCAGCTCTCGTGGATCCCGCGCGGCGAGACGACCGCCCGCACGGCCGTCGTGCGCCCGTTCAAGACGGGCGAGACCTACGGCGAGCTGGGCCTGGCCGCCATGTACCGCGAGGTGACGATCCGCCGCGGCCCGCTGCAGGCGGTCGCCCTGGGCATGCACCAGACGGCCATCCAGACGCAGCGGATCTTCATGATGCTCCGCTCGTTCCTCACGGGCGACGTCAGCCCGCGCGAGCTCGGCGGGCCGATCCAGATCGTCAGCGTGGCCTACACGGTCGCGACGAAGGACACCTTCGCCAAGCTCCTGCACCTCCTGGCGATCCTGTCGGTGAACCTGGCCGTGATCAACATCCTGCCCATCCCCGTGCTCGACGGCGGGCACATCTTCTTCCTGATCCTGGAGAAGCTGAAGGGCCGCCCGGTCTCCAACGACGTGCTGGCCTACGCGCAGTGGGTGGGGCTGTTCATGATCCTCGGCCTCATGGCGCTCGTCTTCTTCAACGACATCCGCCGGGTCGGGCTCGGGCAGTGAGCAGCGAGCGCGAGGAGCTGGCCCCGTTCGTCGACCAGGACGTGGTCCTGGACACCCGCGGGGAGCTGCTCTACATAGGCAAGCTGAAGCACGCCGGCGACTGGTTCCTGGAGCTGGTCGACGCCGACGTGCACGACCTCATGGAGTCGCGCACCTCGAAGGAGCTCTACGTCCTCGAGGCGGCGAAGTTCGGGATCAAGAAGAACCGCCACTCGGTGCACGTGCGGAAGGTCGAGGTCGTGAGCATCTCGCGGCTGGCCGACGTGATCATCTACTGAGGCGGCGGGGCGAGGGGGGGGCTTGGTCGACGACGACGAGGTGATCGCCTTCGGGCGCGAGGTCCTGCGCCTCGAGGCCGAGGCGGTCGGCGCGCAGGCCGACCTGCTCGACGTCCGCTTCGCGCGCGCCGTCGACCTGGTCCTCGGGTGCGCCGGCCACGTCGTGACCACGGGCATGGGCAAGTCGGGGATCGTGGCCCAGAAGATCAGCGCCACGCTGGCCTCGACCGGGACGCCGTCGTTCTACCTCCACCCGGCCGAGGCGATCCACGGCGACCTGGGGCGCGTCGGCCGCCGCGACCTCGTCGTGGCCCTCTCGCGCTCGGGCGACACCGAGGAGCTCAAGCGGCTGATCCCGGCCGTGAAGAAGATCGGCGCCGGGCTCGTGGCCGTCACGGGCGACCCCGAGTCGGCCCTCGCGCGCCACGCCGACTGCCTGCTCCTCCTGCCGCGCGCGCCGGAGGCCTGCCCGATCGGCCTGGCCCCGACGACGTCGACCACGGCCCAGCTCGCGCTCGGCGACGCGCTGGCCATGGCCGTCTCCAAGCGGCGCAACTTCACCCGCGAGGACTTCGCCCTCTACCACCCGGGCGGCGCGCTCGGGCGCTCGCTGATCAAGGTGCGCGAGGTCATGCGCCCGCGCGCCGAGCTCCCGCCGGTCGCCGTCGGCGCGGTCACGCGGGCCGCCCTGGTCGAGGCCGGCGGGCTCGGTCGCCGCCCGGGGGCGCTCGTCGTCGTCGACGGCGCGCAGCACGTCGCGGGGCTCCTCACCGACGGCGACGTCCGCCGCCACGTCCTGCGCGACCCGACCTTCCTCCAGCGCCCGATCGAGGACGTCATGACCCGCGCCCCGCGCACGGTGCGCGGCGACCAGCTCGCCGCCGAGGCGTGGCACATGATGAACGAGTTCAACTTCGACGAGCTGCCCGTCGTCGACGCCGACGGCCGCTACCTGGGGCTCCTCGACGTGCAGGACCTGCTGGAAGCGGGAGTGGTGTGATCGACGGCTGCGGCCGCGGATGCCGGGCGAGGGGGGGCGCGCGCGGCCGATAGGATCCGGCGATCGATATCGGCCGCGCGCGCTCCCCCCTCGCCTCGGCCTCCGCGGCCTCGCCTCGCTCGTCGCTGCGTTCCACCCGTGGCCTGGGCGTTTCGCGACGAGCTCAGAACCCGGGGCGGTCGTCGTCGTCTTCGTCGACGTCCTCGTCGTCGTCGTCGTCGACCACGTCCGAGTCCGACGCGAGCAGACCGTCGTCGTCGTCGTCGTCGTCCTCGTCGAGGTCCATGTCGTCCTCGTCCCCGTCGTCGTCAGGGACCTCGTCGTCCTCCTCCAGCTCCTCGACCTCGTCGCCCGAGCCGTCGTCGTCCTCGGAGTCGTCGCCGTCGTCCTCGAGCTCGAGGAGGTCCTCGCCCTGCCCCGCGACGTCGTCGTCCTCGGAGTCGGGGATGGCGGCGATCGTCGCCTCGTCGAGGCCCAGGTCGCGCAGCATGCGCTCGGTCGTCTCGGTCGAGGGGCTCCCCAGGCGCACGAACTCGCGGTGCGCGGCCACGACGAACGGCGTGGCCTCGTCCTCGCGCTCGAGCTCGAGGAGCAGCCCGGCGCGGTTGACGTAGGCGATCGCCAGGTGCAGCGGGTCGCCGCGCGTCTCGAACAGGTGGCAGGCCTGCTCCGAGTACTCCAGCGCCGCGCGCAGCTGCCCGCGCTTCTTTAGGATGATCCCGATGTTGTCCTTCACGCCGGCCAGGAGCACCGGGTCGCTCTGCGCGTCGAGGTACTCCTCGGCCCGGCGGAAGTGCTGCAGCGCCCGGTCGCTGTCGCCCATGTCGTCGTAGACGGTCCCGAGCGCGTTGTAGGCCGAGGCGATCAGCGAGTCGTCGCGCAGCTTGACCCCGAGCTCGCGCGCCTCCTCGAGCCGCGCCACGGCGCCCTCGAGGTCGCCCGTCTCCTTGAGCGCCAGCCCGAGGTTGAACACGTGCTTGGCCCGGTCCTCGGGGTAGTCGGCGAACTTCTCCAGGCCGACCGTGTACTCCTCGATCGCCCGCCGGTGGTCGCCCCGGCGCAGGAGCACGTTGGCCACGTTGGTGCGCGCCTGCACGTGCCCGCGCACCTCGCCCAGCGCGTCGAACAGGCCCGCGGCCAGCTCGTAGGCGGTCACGCCCTCGCTCCAGTCGCCCTGCTTGACGAAGGCGTGCCCGAGGGCCAGGAGCGCCTCGGCCTGCTCGTGGCGCCGCCCGGCGCGGGCGTGGATCTCGGCCACCTCGCGCAGGGCCGGCACGACGCGGTCGACGTCGCCCTGCGCGCGCGCCACGGCGGCCTGGAGCTCGAAGGGCTCGGCGTAGCCCGGGTCGAGCCGCGTCGCCGCGCCCAGCTCCGCCTCGAAGGCGTCCTCCTGCCCGCCCGCCCACGCCGCGCGCGCGCGGGCCAGGGCCAGGAAGGCGTCGAGCGACTCGGTCCCGCGCGCCGCGCGCATGGCCCGCCGCGCCCCGTCGTCGACCGGCCCGCCGGGGACGACGAGCAGCACGCGCCGGGCGGCCTCGTCGAGGACGTCCTGGAAGCTCGCCTCGGGGCCCGACGCCCGCACCGCCTCCGCCGCGCCCCCGGCCCCGCTCACGTGCAGCTCGAGCGACAGCGCCCGCCCGCGCGCGTAGGCGCCGTGGACGACGAAGTCGGCGCCCGTCTGCGCGACGAGCCCCTCGAGCTCGGCGGCCGGCAAGGGCCCCGCCGGCGGCTCGAAGCCCAGCGTGCGGCACAGCCGCGCCGCCGGGTCGGCGCCGACGACCCGCCGGCCGGTGGCCTCGAGCCGCTTGCCCAGCGCGCGCGCCAGCGAGCTGCCCAGCCAGAAGTCGAACTCGGCCGCCTCGCCGGCCGGCCGCGCGAACGGGAGGACCAGGACCAACGGCGACTGGGCTCGTCTCACGGCCTGGGACCTCGACCCGAGCCGGACTCTAGACCTAGACCTCCCCGTGCGCAACGGGCGCGCCGCGGCTTGCCTCCCCGCCCCCCGCGAGGAAGGATGCGCCGCGGGAGGCCCCCTTGACCGCGACCCCGCCCGAGCCCCGCCCCGTCCAGCTCGACGCCATGTCCCCGCGCGAGCGCCGCGAGCTGTTCCTGGCCCTCCCCAAGACCGACCTCCACTGCCACCTCGACGGCTCGCTGCGCGTCTCGACCGTGGCCGAGCTGGCCGCCGACCGCGGCGTCCGCGCCCTCGCCGAGCGCCTCGGCTACCGCCTGCCCTCCGACACCTCCGAGGAGCACCTGGGCAAGATCCTGGCCCCGGGCCTCGGCTGCCAGAGCCTCGAGGAGTACCTGCTCCCGTTCGACATCATCTGCGGCGTCCTCCAGACCCGCGAGGCGCTCACGCGCGCCGCCTACGAGCTGGCCATGGACGCGGCCGCCGAGAACGTGTGGTACCTCGAGGTGCGCTTCGCCCCGCAGCGCCACATCCATCCCGAGCTCTCCGGGATCGAGGTCATCCGCGCCGTCGACGACGGCCTGCGCAAGGCCGAGGAGGAGACCGGCGGCAAGATCCTCACGGGGATCCTCATCTGCGCCATGCGCAACTACCACGAGAGCATCGGCGACTACCACCGCCGCGTGCGCGGCATGTTCCCCTACGCCACCTCGCGCGAGCTGGGGAGCCTGTGCTCGCTCGCCGCCGCGCGCCTGGCCGTCGAGGCCAAGCGCGCCGGCGTCTCGCGCGTCCTGGGCTTCGACCTCGCCGGCGCCGAGGCCAACTTCCCCCCGTCGCACCACCGCGAGGCCTTCTCCTGGTGCATCGACAACTTCCTCGACATCACCGTCCACGCCGGCGAGGGCTACGGGCCGGCCTCGATCCAGGAGGCCGTCACCCACCTCAACGCCCAGCGCATCGGCCACGGCACGCGCATCCTCGAGGAGGGCGACGGGCTCCTCACCTACCTGCGCGACCGCCGCGTCGCCGTCGAGGTGTGCCTGACGTCGAACCTCCAGACCAAGGCGATCCCGTCGCTCGACGCGCACCCCTTCCGCCGCTTCCTCGCCGAGGAGGTGCGCGCGCCCCTGTGCACCGACAACCGCCTCGTCTCGAACATCACGCTCACCGACGAGTACGAGCTGGCCTGGCGCCACTTCGGCCTCTCCCCCAAGGAGATCCGCCGCACCGTCCTCTACGGGTTCAAGGCCGCCTTCGTCCCCTACGCCCGGCGCCGCCACCTGCTCCTGGCCGCCAAGGCCCGCCTGCGCGAGCTGGGCCTCGGCGGCCAGTGGACCCGCGCCGAGGAGGAGGCGTTCGACGCCTGGAAGCGCGGGGCCGCCGCCACGGCCTGAGCCCCGGCTTTACACCCAAGTGCCTGCGCGGCAACGCCACCCGCGACCAGGTTGACCCGTACTGGCGCCCTCGTTAACGTCCCTTGACATCGAACCCGGCAACGGCGTCGAGGGCTCATGGCGCGCCTGATCGTCTGCGGCAAGGACGGGCAACCCCACCGGATCGTGGAGGCCGAGGGCAAGGTCATCACGATCGGCCGCTCGTCCGAGAACCACGTCCAGATCGACGACCTCAACAGCTCGCGCCACCACTGCGAGATCCACGAGACCTCGGGCGCCTTCGAGCTCGTCGACAAGGACTCGCGCAACGGCGTGTTCGTCAACGGCCACCGCGTGCAGCGCGGGCGCCTCGAGGCGGGCGACAAGCTGGAGATCGGCACGACGATCCTCTACTGGGACCGCGTCCCCGACGTCCTGGCCCATCCCGACGAGGGCAAGGTCACGAAGAACATCGCCACGGGGATCTTCTCCCCGCCCGGCGACCCGACCGGCGTCGTCGAGCACCTGAGCTCGGTCCTGCAGACCGGCCGCCTCACCCGCCCCGAGGTCGTCGCCGCCGCCGTCGAGCTGGCTCCCACGCCGCGCGGCGACGAGCCGACGCGCCCGCGCGGCGCGCTCGGCGACGAGCTGTCCGAGCTGCGCCGCCTGCTGCAGCTCAACAAGACGCTCAACTCGGAGCTGAACCTGCGCCGCCTCCTCGAGCGCGTCATGGACACCGTGATCGAGGTCTCGGGCGCCGAGCGCGGCTTCCTGATCCTCAAGGACGGCGGCAAGGACGACCCCGACGAGTTCAAGGTCAAGGTCTCGCGCAACATCGACCGCGAGTCGATCAAGGACGCGCGCGAGAAGATCTCGGGCACGATCGTGCGCGAGGTGCTCGAGCACGGCCGCTCCGTCCTCCTCACCGACGCCGCCCACGACTCGCGCTACAGCGGCCGCGAGAGCATCCTCTCCATGAAGCTGCGCTCGGTCCTCGTCGTGCCGCTCCGGCACCGCGAGCGCGTCCTCGGCGCCATCTACCTCGACAACCGCTTCGCCTCGAGCCGCTTCGACGAGCGCGCCCGCGAGCAGCTCGAGCTCGTCGCCGACCAGTCGTCGATCGCCATCGAGAACGCGCGCCTGTTCGAGGAGAACGCCCGCCAGCGCGAGGAGCTGCAGCACGCCAAGGAGGAGCTCGAGCGCCTCAACCAGACGCTGCGCCAGCGCGTCGAGGTCCAGGACCGCGAGCTCGTGCGCGCGCGCGAGGCGCTGGCCGCCCACCGCGAGGAGGTCCAGCTCCGCTACGACTACTCGCACATCGTCACGCGCTCGCCCAAGATGCTCGAGGTCTTCATGATCCTCGACAAGATCACCGACTCGAGCGTGCCGGTGCTCGTGCAGGGCGAGAGCGGCACGGGCAAGGAGCTGATCGCGCGCTGCCTGCACTACAACGGCCCGCGCCAGAAGCACCAGTTCGTGTCCGAGAACTGCGCCGCGATCCCCACGAACCTCATGGAGAGCGAGTTCTTCGGCTACGTGCGCGGCGCCTTCACCGGGGCGACCGCCGACAAGATGGGCCTGTTCGAGCTCGCCGACGGGGGCACGCTGTTCCTGGACGAGATCGGCGACATGGACCTCGACATGCAGACGAAGCTCCTGCGCGTGCTGCAGGACGGCGTCCTGCGCCGCGTCGGCAGCAAGGAGTTCAAGCGCGTCGACGTGCGCCTCGTCTCGGCCACCAACCGCGACCTCCTGGCGCTCATCAAGGAGGGCCGCTTCCGCGAGGACCTCTACTACCGCCTCAACGTGATCAACGTCCTCCTCCCGCCGCTGCGCGAGCGCAAGGAGGACGTGCCGCTGCTCGCCGAGCACTTCCTGGCCCGCGAGGCCAAGCAGGCCGGCAACCCGCCCAAGGCCTTCTCGGGCGAGGCGCTCGACCTCATGCTCCGCTACGACTGGCCGGGCAACGTGCGCGAGTTCGAGAACGAGATCATGCGCTCGAGCGCCCTCTCCAAGGAGACGATCCGCCCCGAGCACCTGTCGAAGACGATCGTCGACGGCCCGCTCGACGCGTCGCCCGGCACCGCCACCGGCGCCCGGATCCGCAGCCTGGCCCTCTCGGGGCGCACCCTCAAGGAGCTCGTCGCGGCCGAGGTCGACGAGATCGAGCGCGCCGCGATCACCGAGGTCCTCAAGCGCTGCAAGTACAAGAAGAGCAAGGCGGCGCAGATCCTGGGCGTCTCGCGCCCGACGCTCGACGCCAAGATCGACAAGTACGGCCTCTCGCGCGACGCCGTGCTCACGGACTGACATGCCCCGCCCGCCCCACGTCAGCCCGCACGTCGCCGCCATGCCGGGCGGGATCTACTCGGCGCTGGCCCACCGCCTCGAGGCGCGCGAGGGCGAGGTCTACCCGTTCCACGTCGGCGACACGTGGATGGAGCCGCCCGACGGCTGCCGCATGGAGGACCTGCGCACGGCCGACCACCCGGGCCTGCACCGCTACGCGCCGGTCCAGGGCCTGCCGGCGCTCCTCGACGCGATCGTCGAGCGCCAGCGCGCGCGCACGGGCCTGCCCGTCGAGCGCCGCGACGTCCTCGTGGCCGCCGGCGCCACGGGGGCGCTCGGCGCCGTCGTCGGCGCCCTCGTGGCCCCGGGCGACGAGGTCCTCGTCCTGGCGCCCCACTGGCCGCTGATCGCCGGGATCGTGCGCGCCGTCCACGGCGTCCCGGTCCCCGTGCCCTTCTTCCCCGAGGTCACCAGCGTCGCCGAGGCCGTCGCGGCCGTCGCCGCGCGCCTGACCGCGCGCACGGTGGCCCTCTACCTGAGCACGCCCAACAACCCGACCGGCCGCGTGCTCCCGGCCGCCTGGCTCGAGGCGCTGGCCGCCTGGGCCAGCGACCAGGGCCTGTGGCTCCTCGCCGACGAGGTCTACGAGGACTACCAGTTCGAGGGTCGCCACGCCTACACGCGCCCGCTCCTGCCCGGGCGCACCTTCTCGGCGCACTCCTTCTCCAAGGCCTACGGCATGGCCGGCAACCGCTGCGGCTACGTCGTCGGCCCGGGCGAGGTCATGGAGCACGTGCGCAAGGTCAGCACGCACACCTTCTACGCCACGCCGACCGCCGCGCAGGTCGCCGCCGCCCGCGCCCTCACCGGCCCGGGCGACGCGTGGGCCGCCGCCGCGCGCGCCCGCTACGCCGACCTCGGCGCGCGCGTCGCCGCGCGCCTGGGCCTCCCCGCGCCCGAGGGGAGCACGTTCCTGTTCTTCGACGTGGCCCGCCGCCTCGACGCGCGCGGCCTCCAGGGCTTCCTCGAGGACTGCGTCGAGCGCGGCCTGCTCCTCGCGCCGGGCCCCAGCTTCGGCCCCTACCCCACGCACGTGCGCCTCTGCTACACCGCCGCGCCGCCCGACGTGACCCTCCGCGGCGTCGAGGCGCTGGCGCCCCTGCTCGCCTGAACCATCCCCCTCCCGCTGGGGGTCAAGGAGGCGTTACACTTGACGCCCCTTCGCCGGCCAGGGCCCGCCCGGGCCGGCGTTTGGGGTCCCCCGGCGGTGGCGGGGGAGGCGGCCCGCGGGTTGCGCGACCCGGCGGGCCATGAACCCGCAGCAGCGTGGAGCGATCGCCTTGCCCGACCCCGCAGCGACCGACCGGCTCCGGGTGATCCTCGAGGAGGGCGGCCAGTCCCGCCCCTTCGAGTTCGACGCCCAGGAGATCACGATCGGGCGCACCGCCGACAACGCGGTGCGCATCTCCGACGCCCTCTCGTCGCGCCACCACTGCCAGATCAAGCGCGACCCGCGCGGCTGGGTCGTGGCCGACCTCAAGAGCCGCAACGGGACCAAGCTCAACGGCGAGCCGCTCACCGCCGAGCACGTCCTGCGCCCGGGCGACCGGATCGAGGTCGGCGACTCGACGATCCACTTCGCCGAGAAGCGCGGGGCCCGCCAGCCCTCGGTGAAGACGAAGCGCCGCGAGAAGCCCGCCGACGCCCCGGCGCCCGCCCCGGCCGCCGGCCCGCCGCTCACGCCGGCCGACGGCGTCGCGCTCGTCGTCGTCGCCAGCGGCCAGCGCGCGGCGGTCGGCGCCCTGCCGTTCGTGATCGGGCGCAAGAAGAGCAGCGGCCTGTCGATCGACGACGCCGACGTCAGCAACGAGCACTGCATGATCGTCGACGACGAGGGCGCCCTGCACCTCGTCGACCTGGGCTCGACCAACGGCACGTTCGTCGACGGCGAGCGCCTGCGCGGGCGCACGCCGCTGCGCCGCGGCGCGGTGCTCCGCCTCGGCCCCACGCTCGAGGTCCGCGTCGAGGTCCGCGTCGAGGCGGGCGCGGCGGCGAAGAAGGCCCCGGGCGTGCCGAAGTCCGACCGCCACGACCGGCCCGCGAAGCGCCCGCCGACCTCCGACCGCAACGACCCTCCGGCGCCGGCCGCCGTCGAGGAGGTCGACGACCTCGACGCGCTCGACGCGGCGGACGACGACGCCCCGCCGGCGCGGCCGGCCGCCAAGGCCGCGCCGAAGGCGAAGGCCAAGCCCGCGGCGCGCCCCCGCCCGGGCGACGCCGCCGACGCGGCCGACGTCGTCGCCGGCGAAGGCGACGTGGCCCGGCCGACTTCACCGCGCGCCTCAAGGGGCCGCCGCGGGTCAGGGCGGCGGCAGGGGCGGCGGCGGCGGCGGCGGCGGGGCCCTGGTCGTCGTGGCGCTGCTCCTGGTCGTGGGCGCCGTCGGCGCCACGGCGGCCACGACGCTCGTCGCGCGCCCCGAGGGCGACCCGGCGCCCGCCGACGGCCTGGTCGAGAACTGGTCGTTCGAGGACGCCCCGGGCCGCGCCGACGGCGGCGTCCCCGGCTGGGAGCTGGCCGCCGACGGGGCGGCCCTCGTCCAGGACGGCGTGGCCTACGGCCGGCGCGCGCTGGCCCTCACGGCCGCGCCCGGCGCGCGGCCCGAGTTCAGGAGCGCCGCGCCGCTGCGCGTCTCCGCCGACCGCGCCTACCGCATCCGCGCCGCCGTGTCGCTCGACGCGCGCGTCGGCGCCGCCCTGCGCGTCGACTGGACCGCCGAGGACGACCCGAGCTACGCCCGCAGCAGCTGGGCCGTCGTCCTCGACCCGGCGCCGCAGGGCACGGGCGGCTGGCGCGACGTCGGCGGCACCGTCGTGGCCCCGCGCGGTGCGACCCTGGCGCGCGTCGTCGGCGTGGCCCTGCCCACCCGCGACGGCCCGGCCGGCCGGGCCCGCTTCGACCGCGTGCACATGGTCGCCACGGGCGAGCAGCCGCAGCGCTTCGTCCTCGACGGCCCGGCGGGGCTGGCCCTGCACGTCGACGAGCGCGGCGTGACGTCGATCCACCGCGACCGCCGCGAGCTGGCGGCCGAGCTGGCCGTCGCCGTCGACCCGGCCGACCCGCTCTGCCACCAGCGCGCCGCGCGCGTCGACCAGCCGGCCGCGCCGCAGCCCGACGAGAGCCTCCTGGCGCTCGGCGCGATCCCCGACCCGATCGGCGGCCGCGTCGACTACGCCTTCAGCGCCGCGCCCGACGCCGGCGGGCTGCGCCTGCGCTGGAGCGGCGGCGCGCGCGCCGAGCCGCTCTCGCTCGTGTTCCTCCTCCCGCGCCTCGAGGACGTCGCGCCGCTCGAGCTCGACGGCAAGGACGTCACCGGCCAGCTCCCCACGGCGCCGGTCACCGTGAGCGAGATGGCCTGGGGCAAGGCGGCGCGGCAGGTGTCGTTCCGCTTCACCGCCCCGGCGGCGCTCACCCTGCGGCGCGTCGGCAGCGGCGCCGAGCTGTCGTTCGCCGTGCCGCCGCGGGCGATCGCCACCGGCGAGGCCAGCGTCGGCGTCGACGTCGGCGCCGCGTCCAGCGGCACGCGCGACCAGCTCCGCCGCCTCCTCGAGGAGGCCGAGCAGGCGGCCGCCCAGGGCGAGCTCGCCCGGGCGCTCGAGGCCTACCGGCGCCTGGCCGCCCGCTTCTCCCACGACCCGGCCGTCGTCGAGCGCGCCAACCGCGCCGCCGACGAGCTCACCCGCCGCGCCCAGCGCCTCGTCGAGGTGGTCGAGTTCGCCCAGCGCGAGGCGCAGGAGCTGCCGCTCCCGCCGCTGGCGCAGGCCGCGCGCGCCGTCGTCGACGAGCTCGAGCGCGGCTTCGACGGCACGCCGCAGCTCGACCGCGCCCGGCGCGAGCTGTCGCGCATCGACGACGCGGTCGCCGCCGCGCGCCGCGCCGAGGAGCACGCCCGCGTGCGCGAGCTGCTCGACCGCGCCCAGCGCCTGCGCGAGGCCGGGCACGTGCACCTGGCGCGCCTGATCTACCAGGGGATCGTCGACCACGTGGACGAGGCGGTGCCGGGCGTCGCCGACGCGCGGACCCGCCTGGCGGCGCTGCCGGCGCAGGGGGGGGCGCGATGACCCTCGGGGTCGGGCTGGACATCGGCGGCTCGTCCGTCACCGTGGCGGCCGTGCGCGCCCGCAAGGGCTCGCTGGCGCTCGAGCGCTTCCTGCACGTGCCGCTCGACGAGCTCGCCGGCGAGGGCGTCGACGTGGCCTCGCCCGCCGCCGTCGCGCGCGCCGTCGCCGGTCGCATGCGCGACCGCGGCATCCCCACCGGCCGCGTGGTCGTGGGCGTCTCGGGCCGCGACGCGATCATCCGCTACTCGCACCTGCCGCCCATGCCCGCCTGGCGCCTGGCGCTCCTCGTGCAGTACGAGGTGCAGGACACGGCCGAGAAGACCGGCGAGGCGCTCTCGGCCGACTACCGGCTCCTGCCCGACACGGGCGAGGGCAACCTCGTCCTCGTGGCCCTGGCAAAGGACGCGCGCGTCCTGGAGACGATCCGCGCCTGGCAGGCGGCGGGCGTCGGCGCGGCCGCGGCCATGCCGCTGCCGGTGGCCGCGGGCGACTGCGCGCGCTTCCTCTGCGACGAGGCGGCCGCCGGCACGACGCTCGTCGTCGATATCGGCCGCGACGCGACCGAGGTGGCGCTCGTCGAGACGGGCGAGCTGCTCTTCGCCCGCAGCGTGCAGACGGGCGGCGAGGCCTTCACCGAGCGCGCCGCCAAGCTCCTGGGGATCGACCGCGACGAGGCCGAGGAGAAGAAGCGCCTGGGCGAGCTCGACGACGAGGTCCTCTCCGGACCGCGCCAGCAGCTCGCGGCCATGGTCTCGGCGTCGGTCGACTTCGCCCGCGGCCAGCTCAAGCGCAAGAAGCTCAAGCTCGACCGCGTCCTGCTCACGGGCGGCGGCGCGCGCGCGCCGGGCCTGGTCGAGGCGGTGGGCAAGGCGACCGGGTGCGAGGCGCGCCTGTTCGACCCGCTCGAGGCGATCGACCTGTCGCGCGCCAACCCGTCGTCGCGCGACGAGGCGGCGGCCGCCGGGCTCGAGGCCACGACCGCGCTCGGCCTGGCCCTCTCGGCCGCGCTGCCGCACGCCACGCGGCTCGACCTCCTGCCGCTCGAGGTCAAGCGCGCGCTCGAGCGGCGCCACCGCACCGTGCCGCTCGTGGCCGCCGGCGCCGCGCTGGTCGTGGCGCTCGTCCTGGCCTTCGGCACCTCGCTGTGGGCCCGCTCGGGCGAGGCCGGCCGCGCCGCGCAGCTCAAGGCGGCGCGCGGGCAGGTGACGGCGCGCCTCGAGCAGCACCGCGAGCGCGCGCGGAAGAACGAGGCGCGCGAGGCCGAGCTGCGCGCGCTGGCCGACCGCGCCCGCCCGGGGCTGGCGCTGGCGGGGCTCCTGGGCGCGCTCGGCGAGCGCGTGCCGGCGCGGATCTCGCTCTCGCGCCTGGCCCTCGTGCGCGACGACCGCACGGGCGGCTTCGGCCTCGAGCTCGAGGGCACGGCCGACAACGCCCAGGGCGACGCGATCGCGGCCATGCGCCAGCTCCAGCAGGCGCTGGAGGCCGACCCGCTCGTGGCCGAGGCCAGCGTCAAGCCGAAGCAGCACGAGGGGACGACCCTCGACTTCACCGTGACCGTGGTGCCCACCGGCGGCGCGGCCGCGCCGCCGCCCAGCGGCGACCAGGGAGGCGACTGACGTGGCCGTCGACTTCGAGGCGATCTGGCACACGCACAAGCGCTTCATCCTGCAGGTCGCGGGCGGGGCGCTGGCCTTCTCGGTGCTGCTCGGCTGGCGCGGGAGCATCGCCGCCGAGGCCACGCGCATGGCCAAGGCCAACGCCGGGCAGCAGGCCGAGCTCCAGGACGACCTGGGCGGCCTCCTCGGCGCCGAGGGGCTGGAGAAGGGGCGCGCCGCCGCGCTCGGCGAGCGGCTCGAGCCGGCCGTGCTCGACGCGCTCCTGTGGCGCCCCGACGAGGGCTTCGTTCTGCCCAAGGGGGAGAAGTCCGGACTGATGTACTACTCCGACGTGGCCAGCCGGGCGGCCAAGGCCGTCGCCGACAAGGCCGCCGAGTCGAACGCGCAGGTGCCGACGACGACGCAGGCGCTGGGCCTCGTGACCGAGCCCGAGGAGGCGCGCGTCCCCGAGGCGCTGGCGCAGGTCGACCTGGTGCGGCGGCTCGTCCTGCGGCTGCTCGCGGCCGGCGTGCGCAACGTCTCGCGCGTGGAGCTCCTCGACGCCACCTACCAGGCGCGCGAGGGCGGCTACCTGCGCCAGCTCCCGGCGCGGCTTACCTTCCGCGCGCGCAGCGAGACGCTCGCCCGCGCGCTCGGCGAGCTGCAGGTGGCCGGGTCGTTCGTCGAGGTCCTCGGCTGCCGCGTCACGCGCGAGCGCGGCGCGGGCGAGCCGCTGCAGGTGGAGCTCGAGGTCCAGGCCCTGGCCACGGTCGAGCAGGCGCCCGTGGCCCCGGTGAGCGCCGGGGCGGCGGCCGGCTCGCGCCGGGGGCCGCGCCGCTTCGGACGGGAGCGCTGAGCGTGCTCGAGCTGACGAAGGAGAAGGTCCTGGCCCTCGTGGCGCTCCTGGCCGCGGCCATGGTCGTGGCCGGCCTGAGCGCGCCGCGCGTCGAGGACGTGCCCCCCGTGCCGCCCGAGGAGGCGGCGCGCCCCTACCGCACGATCTCGTCGGCGCCGCGCCTGGCGCCCGAGCGGCCCTACAAGCCCGGCCCCGGCGTGCGCGACCCGTTCGCCGTCGAGGACCCGTGGAAGGAGGCGCCGCCGGCGCTCCTGGCCCTGCCGCCCACGCGCGGGTGGCCGCGCGCCCTGCCGGTCGGCCCCAACCCGACGGCCAGGAGCCCGCACGACCGCCTGCTCCCGCGCGCCCGCCCGCGCGCGGCGGGGGAGGGCCAGTGACCGCGCGCGCCGCCGTCATGGCCCTCGTCGTCGCCGGCCTCGCGCTCGTCGTCGCGCCGCCGGCGCGCGCGCAGGAGGCGATCGACGCCGACTTCCGCATGTTCGACGTCGTCGTCGTCGACGGCGTGGCCGACCCGATCGAGGGCACGATCCTCGAGGAGGGGGCGCGCCTGAAGATCCGCACCCGGCAGGGCGTGATCACCGAGTTCCCCCGCGACAAGGTGCGGGAGATCACCCGGCGCGAGACGGCCGAGTCGGCCTTCAAGGCGCGCGCGGCGCGGATCAAGGAGCGCGGCACGGGCGGCGAGCACCGGCTCCTGGCCGAGTGGGCGCTCAAGCACGGGCTGCGCGCCGAGGGCGAGGGCGAGCTGCGCCTGGCGGCCGAGGCGGAGCCCGACCCGACCCGCTCGCTCGCCCACCGCGAGCGGCTCATCGGCCTCGTCGAGGACCGGCTCGGCGACCTCGCGGGCGGGGCGCGCGACGCCGCGCTCGAGGGGCTCCTGGTCGAGGTCGCCCGCGCCGAGGCCAAGGGCGGGGCGTCGCCGCGCCTGCTCCTCACGCGCGCGCGGGTGGCGCGCGAGCTGGGCTGCCCGGGTCGCGCGCGGCGCGCTCGGGCGGCGCGCGACGCGCTCGAGGGGGCGCAAGGGCGAGTCCACGGGCGACGCCCGCCGCCGGTCGACGACACCCCGGCCGGGCCGGCGCGGCCGCCCGAGCGGCCGCGGAGCTTGGCCGCGGCGACGAGGGGGTCGACCGCCCGCCGCCGCCGCCGCGCCACGACGTCGACGCCCCGCCGGCGACCCCCGACGACCACGGCGACCGCGAGCTCCCCGGCCTCCGCCCGCCAGAGCGCGACGTGTGGCGGCAGGCGCTCTTGCTCCTGGGCGCCGTCGAGGCGCGCGACGGCCGCCTGGCCGAGGCGGCCGACGCCTACGAGCGCGTGCTCGAGGTGTGGCCGCAGGAGCGCGCCGCGTGCCTGGGCCTGGCGCGCCTGCGCGTGACGGCCGGGCAGCGCGGCGCCGCGCAGGACCTGCTCACGGCGGCGCTGAAGGTCTTCCCGCGCGACGGCGAGCTGCTGCTCGTGCGCGGGCAGGTGCGCGCGCTGCTCGAGGACCTCGAGGGCGCGCGGCAGGACCTGTCGGCCGTGCTCACGGCGGTCCGCCCGCCCGACGACTCGGCCCTGGCCCGCGACACGCGCGCCGCGCTGGGCCTCGTGCTCGTGCTCGCGGGCGAGCTCGACAAGGCCGGCCCGTCGCTCGAGGCGGCCGACGCGCCGCCCGGCCACGGCCCGGCGCGCCTCGGGCGGGCGCTCCTGGCCGAGCGCCGGGGAGACCTGGCGGCCGCCCGCGGCCACTACGAGGAGGCCGCGCGGCTGCTCGCGCCGCGCGCCGGCGACGCGCACTACGCGCTGGCGTTCGTCCTCACCGAGCAGGGCGACGCGCAGTCGCTGCAGGCCGCCGCGGGCGCCCTGCGGCAGGCGGCGCGGCAGGGGGTCGACCTCGAGCTGTGCCTGCGCGCGCTCACCGACCTGGTCGTGCGGCGCGGCGACCCCGAGGCCGAGCTGAAGCTGCTCGAGCTGCACGCGCGCACGGCGGCGCCGCCGACGCCCGACCTGCTGGCGCGGCTCGGGCGGGCCTACCTGCGCCAGGAGCGCCACGACGAGGCGAAGGCGCTGTTCGAGCGGGCGCTCGGGCAGGCGACCGACCACGCGGCGAGCCTGCGCGGGCTGGCGTTCGTGGCCTACGCGCGCGACGACCGGGCGCGGGCGAAGGAGCTGTTCGACCGCCTGCTCAAGCTCGACCCGCAGGACGCGTGGGCCGCCCGCGGGCAGCGCAACCTCGAGGAGGCGCGCACGCGGCGGATGTGGGTCGACGCGTTCGACCGCCCCGGCAGCGAGGTGAAGAACGCCTGGCGCGTCGAGGCGCCGTTCGGGCTCAAGGTCGAGATGGCCGACGGCAAGGTGTTCCTCGCCGGCCGCCAGCAGAACGAGGCCGACGGCAAGACGCGCCTCGTGCGCACGGTCCAGGGCGAGCACGTGGTCAAGCTCGAGGCGCGGCTGCACCTCGACCGCCTGGGCGAGGAGGCGCGCGCCGGGCTGCGCATGGAGACCGAGCGCGGCGGCGTCGTGGTCCTGTTCCGCGACGGCGACGGCGGGCTCAAGGTCACCTGGGGCAAGAGCAAGACCGCCCCGCTCGAGGACCCGCGGCCGCTCGGCGCCTGGCCGGGGCCCGGCCCGCGGACGCTGGCGATCGAGGTCGAGAACCCGCAGGACGGCACGGTCGCCCTGTGGGTCGACGGCGTGCGCCGCGGCGAGCTCAAGGTGCCGGGCTTCGGGCGCGACAGGGCCGACGCGGAGCTGTCCGTCTACGCCCAGGGGACGCGCCTCGACCAGCGGGTGGAGGTGGTCCTCGAGGAGGTCCGCATCTACGTGCGGCGCGAGCGGTGAGGGGGGCGGGGATGCGGCGCGCGGGTTTCACGCTGGTCGAGCTGCTGGTCGTCATGGCGGTGATCGTCGTCCTGCTCGGGCTCTCGCTCCCGGCCATCTCGGCCGTGCGGCGCAAGAGCCAGGTGCGCGAGACCGAGGCGCTCATGCAGCGGCTCAAGCTGGCGCTGGCCACCTACCAGCAGGACTTCGGCGACTACCCGCCGAGCTCGTTCCGGCGCCTGGGCCTGCGCGGCAACGGGCAGAACGAGGGCATCGAGCTCATGCTCCGCTGCCTGACGACGCGCGCCCGCACGGGCCCCTACGTCGAGCTCGAGGACGGACAGCTCGGCAACCTCGACGAGGACCGCCTGCCGTCCGACGCCGACCCGACGCAGTCGACCATGTCGACGCGCGAGCTGCTCGAGGTCCTCGACGCCTGGCAGAACCCGCTCGTCTACCTGCACAACGCCGACTACGACCAGGGCGGCGCGGCCACGCTGCAGCAGGGCGGGCTGGCGCAGGTCGCGGCCGGCAAGAGCGAGAAGACGGGGCAGTTCCTCGGGCTGACCACGTTCCAGCTCTGGAGCGCCGGCCCCGACGGGGTGGCCGGGACCGACGACGACCTGCGGCTCTGGGGCGAGTGACCGTGCGCGGCGCGGTGACGACCGTGGGTCAGAGCGCTCGGGAGCTCCTCCCTCCGCCGCTCACACTCGCCCCGCCAGCGCGAGGGCTGCCCTGGCCCGGGCGCGCGCGCCGATCGCGCGCGTTCACCCTGCTCGAGGTCCTCGTCGCGCTGTTCATCATCTCGATCCTGCTCGGCATGAGCCTCGGCATGCTCTCGCGCATGGGGCGCAAGGAGGGGCTCGAGGCCACGACGGCCGGGGCGCGGGCGCTCCTGCGCCGGGCGCGCAACGCGGCGCAGGAGGAGCGCTGGCCGACGGTCGTCGAGGTCGACGCCCAGCGCTCCGAGCTGCGGGCGCAGACGCGCTCGACGATCACCCACTTCCGCTTCGACGGCGCCGCCGCCCCGGCATCCGGCGCTGACGACGCCGCGGCCGATCGGGCGCCGGCGTCGTTCGCCGTGCCAGGGGCGCTGGGCTACGCGATGACCGTCGACGGCGGCGAGGTCGTCCTGGGCCACGTCGGGCAGGGGCTCCTGTTCGAGCGGCCGGGGGCCTGGGCCTGGGTCGAGGACCGGCCGGCGCTCTCGCCGGCCGAGGGCGTCTTCGTCGAGCTCATGCTCTACCTGGGCGACCTGTCGGAGACGCTGGACGACCGCGCCGCGCGCCCGACCGAGGCCCAGGAGCGGGCGGCCGAGCGCGCCGGCGAGCGGCCGCGCGCGCCGTCGCCGCGCGTCGTCGACTGGCGGCGGCGGACGGCCGACCTGCCGCCGCTCTACACGGTCGCGCGCAAGGGGCGCGCCTGGTCGATCGCCGTCACGGCCGACCTCGCGCTGGAGGTGGCGCTCACCGGCCCCGCGCCCGACCGCGGCCCCGAGGTCACGTTCATCGCCCGCACGCGTCCGGACACGCTCAAGGCCGAGCGCTGGTTCCGCGTGGCCCTGCACTTCGACGGCAAGCGCAGCCGCGTCGTCGTCGACGGGATCCCGCGCGTGCACCTGCCGCTCCACGGCCACGACGCGCTCCCCGAGGCGCTCGCGCGCGACCGGTCGCCGCTGACGCTCTCCGACCCGCACCCCGACGCCGGCTTCTACGGGGTGATCGACGAGCTCAAGGT
This sequence comes from Planctomycetota bacterium, assembly GCA_019636275.1. Taxonomy (GTDB): domain Bacteria; phylum Planctomycetota; class J058; order J058; family J058; genus JAMLIC01. The sequence continues at coordinate 32,805 of JAHBXY010000038.1, forward strand.
CGCCGCGGTGCTCGCCTCGCAGCGCCTCGAGGTGCCGCAGGACGTGCTCCTGATCGCGCCGGAGGACGCCGTGGGCTTCGACCTGCTCGGGCAGCTCGACACCGCCCGCCACGCGGAGCCGATCGTGATCTACCTGACCGACGACGCGCGCGCCTGGGACCTGCTCGCCGGCGCGCCGCCGCCGGAGGGCGCGGGCACGCGCACGCGCGCCGAGCAGGAGGAGCGCCAGCGCGCCGCCGCCGGGGCCACGCCTTACGCGCGGTTCGTGGCCGGCCTGGGGACGCTCGACCCGCAGCGCTGGCGCGCCGTGGTCGTCGAGCGGACGGGGATGGTCCGATGAGCCGCGTGACGATCGCCCCGCCCGAGCGACGGAGCGGCATGCCGCGCCGTCGCCGCCGGCGCCGCCAGGGCGCCGCCCTCATCCTCGTCGTCGTCGTGATCGCCGCCCTGCTGGCGATCGGCGCCCCGTTCGTGGCGTCCATGCGCCTGCACGAGCGCTCGGCGCGCGGCTTCCACGCCGACGTGCGCGCGCGGCAGCTCGCCGACACGGCGCGCAACCGCGCCGTGGCCCACCTCATGCGCACGCACCCCGACGAGGAGCGGCGCGCGCGCGAGGCGCGCAACGACCGGGTCTCGGACGACGAGGGCCTCGACACCCTCGACGAGCTGCGCCCGACGCTCGGCCCGCTGCAGGGGCTGCGCGCGGTCGACCTGGCCTCGCCCACGGGCGAGCTGGCGCAGGTCGACGTGGTCGACGCGCGCGGGCGGATCGACCTCAACGCCTGCGGGCCGGAGCCGATCGCCAACCTGCTGGGCGTGACGGTCACCACGGCCGTCCTCTCCTACGACGACGACAAGGCCCTGCCGGTCGAGGACACGAGCCCGTTCTACTCCGACGGCGACCCCGACACGCCCGACGGCTTCGTGCGCGTGGGCGGCGAGTTCATCATCTACCGGCACGTCGGCCTCCTCCCGCCGGCCCGCTCGAGCGAGCCGCCGCGCCCGGCGCTCCTCGGGCTCACGCGGCGGGCGTTCTTCTCCGGCGGGCCGCCGCCCGAGGAGTCCGACCAGCGGCGCGACTACCACCCGGCCGGCATGCTCGTGCAGGACGGGCGCGGCTGGAAGGTGGCCTTCGACGCGCTGTGGCGCCACGTGGGCACCGACCGCGAGGGGCAGCTCGCGCGCTTCGAGGGGCCGGCGGCGATCCGGCGCATCGCCGACTGGGAGTTCGGGTCGCTGCGCGCGGCCATGACCCTGCAGCAGTACGGCGTGAACCTCACGCGCCTGCGCGCGTGGGGGATCACGCCGGCCACGGTCCTCGCGGCCGGGATCGACGGGGCGGCGCTGGGCGAGGACCCCGATGAGACGCCCGACGAGAAGCGCCGCCGCGAGGAGGCCGAGGGCCAGCTCAAGCGCTGGGGCGTGCCGATCGACGGGCTCAAGCGCTTCGGCGGCGACCGGGCGGTGCTGCGCGCCTACGAGCAGCTCAAGGGGCTCGGCGACGAGCCGCGCCGGGCGCTGGTCGAGCGCTACAAGCAGCGGGCCGAGCAGCTCGACCAGCGGGCGACGAAGCTCGACCAGTGGCTCAAGGACGAGCTCAAGCGCCAGCTCCGCGACCTGTCGGAGCTGCGCGACCAGGCGCCGCACCTCGAGACGATCGGGCGCATCGAGCTCGAGGAGAAGATCCGCCCCTTCATGACCACCGACGCGCCGCCGCTGGGCGAGGCCTGGAGCGAGCCGCAGGTGGTCAACCACCGGGTGGAGTTCCAGCCCTACCAGCAGCACGGGCGGCTGCGCCTGCAGGACCCGCGGCGCTTCGCGGCCGACATGATCGTGCGCGTGCAGGCGCGCGACCGCTCGACGCCGCCCGAGTTCCGCTACTGCGTGGGCGTGCGGCGCGACTCGGACGTGCTCCTCTTCCCGCAGCTCGACCGCGACTACGGGCAGAACGAGGCCGAGGTGAGCGTGCGCCTGCCGGCGCCGATCAACGTGAACACGGCCTCCGAGGAGGTCCTGCGGGCGATCCTCACCGGCCTCACGAGCCGGATCGGCCAGCGCGCGCAGCAGGGGCAGGCCGCGGAGATGGTCACGCCGGCCGAGGCGCGGGCGATCGCGCGGGCGATCGTCGAGGAGCCGCCGGGCAACCACATGGAGCTGCGCGCCCTGCTCCTGGGCCTGCGGGGCCGTAACGAGATCAGCGACCACGACGTCGACGCGGTGCTGCGAAACGCGATCGACCCCATGGACGCCAACCTGCTCCGCGCCACGGCGCCCTTCTGCTACGCCTCGGGCGACGTCTACGAGCTCACGGCGACCGGCGTCGTCAACGACCCGCAGGGCGTCGAGGTGGGCCGGCGGCGCTACCGCGAGGCGGTGCGCGTCGCGCCGCCGCGCGACCTCGTGTGGACGATCGACAGCCAGTGGGACTTCACCGACCGCCTGTGGGTCACGGGGCCGCTCGGCCCCGGCGTGCGCCCCGACCCGCGCAGCGGCACCGTCGCGGCGCTGTTCCTGCCGCACGCCTGGTCCAACCTGCTGCAGACGGGGCCGGCGTACATGGGCCCGTTCGAGGCGCGCCCGTGGCAGTTCCCCTCGCGCAGCCACGCGCCGGGCGAGGGCGACATCCAGCCGCTGCGGTCGCGCGACCCGCGCTGGGCGCAGGGCGCGGTGACGACGACGCCCGGCTGCCTCCGCCAGGAGGAGTGGCACGTCAACGGCCAGCTCGACGGCGTCCCCCTGCAGGGCCTCACGGTCCTGGCCTCCGAGGTGGGCACGCGGCAGTTCACGCGCGAGGACGGCGCGCCGCAGGACGCGCTCGGCCCGGGGTCGTTCCGCGCCTGGGTGCGCGTCGACGCGCCGCCGGCCGCCGGGGCGCGGGCCTACGTGTTCGACGGCGGGCGCGGCGACGCCCTCGACCGGCTGACGCTCTACTTCGACGGCCCGCAGGCGCTGGTCCTGGCCGCCTACGACGAGGCCATGGACGTCCGCGAGGCGGCGGCGCTGGGCGTGCCGCCGCGCGGCACCGCGCTGCGCTTCGACCTGCCGCGGCCGGTCCAGGCGGGCAACTGGTACCACATCGCGGCCCACTGGAAGGGCGCCGAGCGCAGCGACCTGGCCCTGTTCGTCGACGGCCGCGCCGGCGGGCGCGTGACGCTCGGCAGCCGCCTGGCGCAGGCGATCGACGCCAACACGGGCCTGCTCCCGCTCGAGGACGCCAGCGCCTTCCCGCCGGCCGGCTGGGTGCGCGTGGGCGGCTACCGCTGGTCGAGCCTGCCCACGCCCAACGACCGGGGGCTGTCGAACTCCGACCGCGACGTCGACGCGACCTGCGAGGTCCTCTACTACTCGCACAAGCAGGGCGACACGCTGGTGATCTCCACGCCGGCCGTGTCCGAGGTGCAGAGCCTGCTCGCCCAGGGGGGCACGCTCGTGTCGCCGACGAGCATGCCGTCGACGTCGCGCCGGCCGCAGCGCGGGAGCAGCCGGCCGTCGCGCTACGTCATCCAGATGCCCAACGAGCCGCGCCCGCGCAACGTCGACGTGCAGCTCGGCATCCCGCACGCCGCCGGGACGACGGTCATCCACTTCGGCTACCACTCGCGGGTGAAGAGCGAGCCGCAGGGCGGCTACGCCGAGGTGGTGCGCCGCGGCGGGGCGACGCTGGTCCAGCCGCTGCCGCGGACGACGCCGGCGACGGTCCTCTACAGGCCGATCCCGACCTACACGCAGCAGCAGGTGTTCGCCCAGGGGCCGAACTTCGACTACCACCCGCAGGTCGTCGGGCCGACCGAGACCGAGATCCCCGTCCTGTGGGCGGGCGCCTTCCCCGACGCGCCGATGCCGGGGGCGCAGGCGGGCGCGCGCCCGCGCCGCGGCGACCTCGACGCCGGGCCGAACCACCTGGGCGGCTGGCCGCCCATGGGGATCGTGCGGCTGATCTCGCGCAACCGCGACGCGAGCATCGTCGCCGTCGAGCGCGTGCTCTACCGCGGGATCGACCCGGTCGGCGGGCGGCTGCTCAACTGCGTGCGCGGGGTCGAGGGCACGACGGCGAGCGCGCACTACCTGTGGGGCGCGGTGACGCTCGAGTCGATCGTCGTCAGCGACCCGACCGACTACCCCGACCGGCCGACGATCGCCGACCCGCGGGTGCACGTGTCGCTCACCCACGCGCCGGGGCAGCCGGGCGAGTACACCGAGTGGCTCTCGGTGCAGAAGTGCCAGGACCCGCGGCTGGCCGCGCTGGGCCTGATGATGATCCCGCCGTTCGACACCCTGGCCTTCCCGCCGCCCTTGCCGCCGGGGGCGCCGCCGGCGCTGGCGCCGCTCCTGCAGCAGCTCACGCAGCTCCTGCGCAACACGCCGCTGTTCCCCTACCAGCCGGAGCTGATCTCGGAGATGCTGCGGCTCGACGGGAACCTGGGCGCCGCGCCCGGCCTCCTGCCGGTGCCCATGCAGGCGGGCAACGACCCGGAGGTCGGGCAGCCCTTCAAGGAGGTGCTCAAGCGCTGGGACGTCAGCCGCCTCATGCCCGCCCTCCTGCCGCCACAGGTGGGGCAGCGGCTGGCCGGGCTGCTCGAGGGGCCGCGGGCGACGAAGGGGACGCAGCGGCCGCCGCGCGACGGCGCGCACCTGGCCGGGAGGCGCGTCGTCCCCACGTTCGCCGTGCGCGTCGAGGACGCCGACGAGTCGGGCTGGGGCGACGTGGTCACGATCGCCGACGACTCCGGCGCCGCGCCGCCGCGCGAGGAGCAGCGCGTGGTCCACGGCGCGCGGGCGGTGGCCACGCCGGCCCCGGCCGCCGCGGCGTTGGGCGTCGTCGGCGACCGGTGCGACGGCTGGCTGGTGGCCTTCGACGACTTCGTGTCGCGGGCCTACGACGGGCGGAGCAACGCCCGGCTGGCGCGCTGGCCGGTGGGCAACCTGCACTCGGTGCCGGCGCTGACGCTCGGGCAGGCGCGCCCGCCGTCGGGGCCCGACGACGTCGTGGCCGGCGGACCCGGCGTGCTCGGCGGGCGCGTCGACGACCTGTCGAGCCACCAGCTCCGGGTGCACCTCGAGCGGGTCATGGCCTTCGACGCGACGGCCACGACGGCGCTCCTGCGCGACGACCCGGCGCAGCTCCAGCGCGGGCGCCTGTACCGGATCGGCGACGAGGTCGTGGCCGTGGTCGACGCCCAGGCCGCGTCCACGCCGGCGGGCGAGAACGGGACGTGGGCGCAGGTCACGCTCCTGCGCGGCGCGCTGGGGACGACGCCGCAGGCGCACGGCGACGGCTTCGCGTGGCGGCTCGTGTGGCCGGCGCACGCGATCGCCGCCGGGCCCTTCGGCGGCAACCGCGGCGCGGCCGCGCCCGTGCGCGCGCTCCACGGCGAGTGGCGCGAGCACGACGGCTACGCCGCCCTCGACCGCGGCGCGACGAGCCACCCGCGCTGGGCCGAGCAGCCGTTCTTCGGCGCGTTCCCGTACGCCGGGCGCGGCCGCCAGGGCGACCACCTGACGCGCCCCGTCGACGCGCTCGACCGCGGCGTCTTCGCCCACGCCTTCGGCGGCAACCTGGTCCAGCCGCAGGGGGGCGACCTGCTGATCGACCTGCCCTTCCGCGTCCACGACCGCCACGCCGAGCGCACGTGGTCCTACGACGGCGTGTTCTTCCAGGCCGCGCGCGAGCTGACCGGCGCCTGGATCACCCGCGTCGACTGGGACGAGGTCCTGCCCTCGCCCTCCTGCGAGGTGAAGGTCGCCCTGCGCGTCGACGGCGCGCCGAGCTGGGACGCCGACCCCGCCGACCGGCCCGGCCTGCCCGGGCGGCTCTACCTGTTCGACGACCCGCGGCAGGCCAACGAGGTCATGCTCCGGGCCGACCGGGTGGAGCTGCGCGTCTACATCACGTTCAGGCCGGGCGCCTTCTACGACGACGCCTGGAAGCGCGCGGCGCTCGTGGGCGCGGTGCGGGTGCACTACCGGCAGCAGACGCAGTCGATCCGGCGCGAGGAGCGTGCGGATTGAGGCGCAAGGCGTTCACCCTCCTCGAGCTCCTCGTCGCCATGAGCATCTTCCTCGTGCTCGGCACCTCGCTCATGGTGATCCTGCGCGGCGGGCTGGCCACGTGGCGCCGCGGGGAGGCGCGGCAGGAGTCGTTCGCCGCCGCCCAGTCCATCCTCTCCCAGCTCACCGAGGACCTGCGCTCCATGGTCGCGCCGCACGACACGCCGCTCGACGGGCTGGGCGACGTCGAGGCGCGGCTCCTCTGCGACCAGGACGAGGCGGGCCGGCAGCGGCTGTTCCTCGTGCGGACGCTCAAGGCGGAGAGCGAGCACCCGATCACGGGCACGGCCGGGACGACGATCGGCGCCGACCGCGTGGTCGACTACCGCGACGACCTCGACGAGGCGCGGCAGGCGCGGCTGCGAGCCACGGGCGGGCTCATGGAGGTGGCCTGGGTCCACGGGCCCGACGGCGTCCTCTACCGCGGGGTCAAGGCCCCGCCGGGGCCGCCGGAGAGCCTCTTCGCCGACGGCGAGGCCTACGAGCTCGCGCCGCCGGTGGTCGTCGACCCCGCCCAGCCGGTCGCGGCCGGCCCCGCCCCGCGCGCCGGCCCCGCGCCGGCGCTCCTGCGGCCGTTCGCCGCCGACGTCCTGCACCTCGAGCTGCGCTTCTGGACGCAGTACACGACCTCGTGGGACTCGACGCACCCGCCGCGGCGGCGGCTCCTGCAGGACGAGAAGAGCGGGCCGCTCCTCTACTGGGACTCGACGCGCGCGGTGCTGGCGCCGGAGGACGCGCGCGACCGGCGGCGCTTCGACACGTTCCGCGACCGCGGCTCGCTCACGGACCCTCGCGACGACATCTTCCCCGGTAAGGTGCGCCTCGAGCTGACGCTGCGCGAGCATCCGGCCGCCGGCAGCAGCACCTTCCTCACGCGCCCGGTCGCCGCCGGCGACACCGAGCTCTACGTGCAGGAGCCCGGGCGCCTGCCGCCGAAGGGGCACCTGCTCGTCGACCGCGAGTGGATCAAGTACGACGAGGTGGTCCGCGACCGCGTCGTCGTCGCGCGTGACGGCCGCGGCGCGCGCCACACGGCGGCGGCGGCGCACGACATGGTCGAGGTCGTGGCCGGGCGCACGTTCGTGGTCATCATCGACGTCCCCGCCTGGCGCGAGGACTGGAGCGACCAGGAGCGGCAGCCGTGACCGGGCCCCGCCGCGGCGGCTTCACGCTGCTCGAGGTGCTCGTGGCCCTGGGCGTCCTGGCGATCGGCGCCACGGCCGCCTTCTCGCTCCTGGTCGCCGCCGCCTCGGCCGGTCGGCGCGCCGAGCACCAGGTGCACGCGGCCCTGATCGCCGACACCGTCCTCTCCGACCTCAAGGGCGACACGAGCCTCGACCTCGACCTCTCGAGCTACCCGCGCGCGAGCGCGGTCCTGGCCGAGCGCCACGCCCGCGCTCCGCGCGGCACGCCGCCCCCGCCCGAGCCCAGCCCCGAGACGCGCTTCCTCGAGCACGACGCCGTGTGGGACGTCTACCCCGACTACCGCTACGACGTGGCGATCACGCCGCTCCCCGGTCCCGTCCCCGACCAGCCCTGGGAGTTCCTGGTCGAGGTCGACGTGCGCTGGTCCGACCAGGGCCAGCGCCGCAGCGCCTCCTTCTCCGCCGTCCTCTTCCGCAACCTCTCCCACGTCGACAACCCCCGCCCGCGCGCGACACGACGGCAGTGAAACTCTCGCCGGCAGTTCGCTCCCAGGGTGCACCGCCAGTTCGCTCCCGGCAGTTCGCTCCCAGGGTGAGGTCAAGCTGCCGCAACGGCGGGACTTCCAGACCCGCGGCGGTGGCGCGCTCCGCGACTGGAGCCCAAAGCGAACCGGCCGGACGTCTCGTCCCGCAGCCAGCCGAGCAGTCTCTGCCCGCCATGGAGCGGCGAGCGCACGACCCGGCTGAACCCGCCAGCGCGTGTACATGCCGCGGCCGCGCCGGCGGAGCGCTCCGCGGCGGGACCGGGTGACCTGGCGGCGCTCAGGCCGCCGCGCTGGATGGTCGACAACGAACGCCGAACAGGACCCGATAGCCATAGGTCCCGGCCGGGAAGAGCACCCCACGCTCGCCTGCGCGGAAGCGAATCGACGCCTCCCGGTGGTCGCGCCAGAAGTCGGCGAGGTCCTGCAAGAGCTCGGCGCGGCGCCACCGGTCGCGACAGGCGACGCGCGGGTTCAGCCCGAAGCCAGGCTCTGACGAGCCAGGCGTCCCGTCCGGTCGCTGCCGAAGCACCGCTGCCCGCCCGAGGAAGCGCCCTCGCCGCGCAGCGACCAGCTCGGCGACACGCTCGGCCACCCGAGAGGCGACCAGCTCGCGAAGCCCGTCTTCGCTCAGCTCGTCGAAGCCCGGGGGCCTCGCCAGCCGGAGGCGGACCTCGTCCGGGAGCACGCGGCGAGACGCACCACGCCTCGCCCGCCGCTCGCCTCCCACCTCGTCAGGCTTCGCCGGCTGACGGAAGAAGAACCCCGGCCGCCGCGCCACGAGGTCACGCCGCCCGAGGTCGCCCGGCACGGTGATCAGGCCAGGCCATTGCTCCGGCGCCTTGACGAGCCCCGCCGCGACCGGGTTGCAGATCATGTAGACGAGCCGCTCGAGCACCGCGTCGGCGTCACCGAGCGTGACCGCGCTGTAGCGGTCAGGCGACCAGAAGTTCTCCCTCCGCCTGCGGTGCGCGTTGAGCGCCCGAGCCACCAGGGAGTCGAACAGCTCCATGAAGCGGGGCAGCTCCTGGCGAGGATCGACGCAGCCCATATGGAAGTGGTTGCCGAGCACGACGACGCAGAAGACCTCCACCCCGAACCGCTCGGCCGCCAGCGCGAGGCAGTAGGTCACCACCTGCTCCACCACCGGGTCGGGACGGAGCAGGAGCTGTCGCTGACTGCAGCGTCGCGTGACCATCACCACGCGACCTGCGAGGACCCGCCTGGGGAGCGTCATGGCCCACGCCGAGGCAACGCGCAGACCCTGCACAACACGATTCACTTCGACCCCGACCCGGTCCGCCAGACGATCGCCATCGCGCCAACCGAGCAGATCTCGCCCGACGGCTCGGCCGACGACACCCAACACCCACCGCGAGCGCACGTTACCCTCCCGCAACTTTCCCGACGCCGAGGCTCGGCGCGCCGCCGCCCGCCCCCTTACCATCCGCCCCCGTGTCGACCCTGCCCGTCAGCCCCGAGCCGGCCATCCCCGTCACCCTCCCGGTGGCGCCGCCCGGCCCCCCGCCCCCGAAGCGGGTAGGGCCCTACGCCGTCCTCGAGACCCTCGGCCAGGGCGGCATGGGGCGCGTCCTCCTCGCCGAGGACCCGGAGGGCCGCAAGGTCGCCCTCAAGCTCCTGGCGCCCTGGGCCAGCGAGCAGGACGCCCGCCGCTTCGAGCGCGAGGCGCGCCTCCTGGCCGACCTCTCCCACCCCAACGTCGTCGGCTTCGTCGGGCACGGCGCCGACCCCGAGACCGGCGACCCCTACCTGGCCCTCGAGCTCGTCGCCGGGCGCGACCTCGAGGCCGCCCTCGCCGCCCGCCCCCCCGGCCAGCCCATGCTCCCCGAGGAGGCCGTGTTCATCCTCGAGCGCGTGGCCCGCGCCCTCACGGCCGTCCACGCCCTCGGGATCGTCCACCGCGACGTCAAGCCGGCCAACGTCCTCATCACGGCCGAGGGCGAGGTCAAGCTCACCGACTTCGGCATCGCCCTGCCCCGCGAGGCCAGCGTCCGCGTCACCGGCCCCGACGAGATCGTGGGCACCGTCCACTACCTCGCCCCCGAGGTCCTCGCCTCCGACAAGAGCACCTCCCCGGCCGCCGACCTCTACGCCCTCGGCGCCCTCGCCTGGCGCCTGTTCACGGGCGAGCTCCTGTTCCAGGGCCGCCCCGTCAAGGACGTCCTCGTCGCCCACATGCGCGAGGCCCCCCCGCCGCTCGCCACGCGCTGCCCCGACCTCGACCCGGGCACCGCCGCCCTCGTCGACCGCCTCCTGGCCAAGGCCCCCGAGGACCGCCCCACCGCCGCCGGCGTCGCCGAGGCCCTCGCGCCCGTGCGCCCCCACACCACCCTGATCGCCCGCCTCTGGGCCGCCGAGGAGGCCGCCGCCCGCCGACGCACGATCGGCGAGCGCCTCCGCGACCAGGAGCCGGTCACCCTCCAGCAGTACCGCATCGAGCGCGAGCTCGGCCGCGGCGGCATGGGCGTCGTCTACCTCGCCTGGCACCTCGGCCTCAAGCGGCCGGTCGCCCTCAAGACCATGCTCGCCGGCGCCCTCGCCAGCCCCGACGAACGCCGCCGCTTCGTCAAGGAGGCCGAGGCCGCCGCCGCGCTGCTCCACCCGAACATCGTCCGCGTCCTCGACGCCGGCGAGGCCGGCGACACCTGCTTCCTCGCCATGGAGTACGTGGCCGGCCGCCCGCTCTCGCAGGTCCTGCGCGACGAGCCGCGCGACCTGCGCCGCCTCGTCGGGCTGCTCGCGCAGATCGCCGCCGGCGTCCACCACGCGCACGGGTGCGGGGTCGTGCACCGCGACCTCAAGCCCGACAACATCATCGTCGACGAGGCCGGCGCCCCGCGCGTCCTCGACTTCGGCATGGCCAAGCGCCTGGGCGACGTGAGCGTCAACGTCACCGCCGCCGGGGCGATCATCGGCACGGTCCACTACATGCCCCCCGAGCAGGCCGCCGGGCGCAGCGCCCACGCCGACGCGCGCAGCGACGTGTGGTCGCTCGGCGCGATCCTCTACGAGGCGCTCACGGGCACCACGCCCTACCTCGGCGGCACGCAGGACGTCCTGGTCCGGATCGGCCAGGAGGACCCGCCCCCGCCGAGCGCGCGCCGGAGCGGCCTCCCCTGGGAGCTCGAGGCGATCGCCATGAAGGCCCTCGAGCGCGACCCCGCCAGGCGCTACCCCACGGCCCTGGCGCTCCAGGAGGACCTCGAGCGCTGGCTCGCCGGCCGCCTGATCACGGCCCGCCCGGCCTCGGCCACCTACCGCGTGCGCAAGTGGGCCGCCCGCCACCGCCAGCACGTCGCCCTGGCCACCCTGGCCCTGGCCCTCGTCGTCGGCGGCGGCGGCGCCTTCACCTGGGAGGGCCGCCGCCGCGAGCGCGCCCGGCGCGACGGCGCCGCCGCCACGGCCGTCGAGGGCTGCGCTGGCGCAGGGCGACGCCGTCGGCGCGGCCGCCGACGCGCCCGCGCCGCTCTGCGCCCGGGCGAGGCCTGCGCCCGCTGGACCCAGGCGAAGGTCGACCTGCTGGTCGAGGGCGACCCCGACCGGGTCGACGCCGCGCGCCTGGCCCCGCTGAACCGCCCGCGCCGAGGGCGCGCCAGGCCGCCGCAGAGGCCCGCGGCCTGGCCGACGGCTACGCGCCGCCCCTGGCGGCGACCGCCTCGACGAAGACCGCCGGGCGCTGGCCCGCGCCCACGTCCTGGCCCCCGACGAGCCGGCGCTGGCCGCCGCGCAGGAGGAGGCCCTCGCCCGCTTCCGCCGCGCCGCCCGCCAGGCCCTCGGCCGCGCCTACGACCTGCCGGTCGTCCGCCTGGAGGCGCGCGCCGAGCACCTCGACGCCGCCCGCCACGCCCTCGAGCTCGCCGAGCGCGCCGCCGGCCGCGCGGCGCTCGAGCTCACGCGCGGCCTGTTCGACGAGGAGCGCGCCCACCTCGAGCGCGACCAGGCGCGCGCGCGCCTGGCCGAGGAGGCGGCCCGCCGCCGGCGCGAGCTCGAGCGCCTGGTCGAGGTCCGCGCCCCGACGGCCCCGGCGGTCGCCGACGGCGAGGACCCGGCGGTCGTCGTCGTGCGCGTGACCGACGAGGCGGGCGCCCCGCGCCCCGGCTGCCCGGTCCGCTTCGAGGCCGAGGGGCCCGGCCACATCCTCGACCCCGAGCGGACCACCGACCGCCGCGGCGAGGCGCACGCGCAGGTCGTCTCGACCGTCGCCGGCGTGACGACGCTGTCCGTCACCGTCGTGATCGGCGAGGACGAGGTGCCGCTCGGTCAGCGGCCGCGCCTGACCTTCCGCGCCGGCGCCCCCGACGCGCGCGCATCGACCCTCACCGCGCTGCGCCCCGAGCTCGTGGCCGACGGCGCCGCCGTCGTCACGCTGAGCGTCGTCCTGCGCGACCGCGCCGGCAACCCCGTCCCGGGCGCGCGCGTGACCCTCGGCGCCACCGGCGGCGGCAACACGCTGGCCGCGCCCGGCCCCACCGGCCCCGACGGCGCGGCCCTGGCCACGCTCTCCTCGACCGTGGCCGAGGTGAAGACGATCACCGCCGCCGCCGTCACGCCCGCCGGCGACGTGCCGCTCGAGGCCACCGCCCAGGTGCGCTTCGCCCCCGGCCGCCCCGACGCCGGCGCCTCGACCGTGGCCGCGGCGCCGACGTCGCTCGTGGCCGACGGCGCGCAGATCACCACGATCACCGTCTGCGTGCGCGACGCCCACGGCAACCCGGTCCCGGGGCAGGTCGTGCGGCTCGGCGCCACCGGCGCCGGCAACGCCCTCACGCAGCCCGCGCCCACCGGCGACGACGGCCTGGCCCTGGCCCTCCTCGCCTCCACCGTGGCCGAGGTGAAGACGGTCACCGTGCTCGTGAACCCGGGCGCCGTCCAGGTGGCCCTGCCGCGGGCCACGACGATCGACTTCGGCCCGGGGCCGCTCGAGCCGGCCACGAGCTCGGTCCAGGTCGCGCCGGCCGAGGGCGGCGCGCTCGACGTCGTCGTCACGGCGCGCGACGCGCTCGGCAACCCGATCCCGGGCCTCCGCGTCGAGCTGAGCGCGCCGGGGGCCGCGATCGACCAGCCCGACGGCGTCACCTCCGCCCGCGGCGAGGCCCGCGGCCTCGTGCGCTGGCCGGCCGACCGCCCGCCAGGCGACGTCGGCGCGACCGTCTTCACCCGCGGCGGGCCGGTGCGCCTGGCCGGGGCGAGCGACCGCCCCGACCGCTGATCACCAGCTCGGCGCCGGCCGGCGCATGCGCCGCCCGTCCGAGAGCTCGACCTCCTGGTACGACCCCCACGGCGTATGGACCGTGTGCACGGCCACCGCGCGCAGGTCGAACGGCCCCGTCGGGTCGCCCGGCCAGCGCGGCGGCGCCGACCAGGGGCGCGGCTGGTTCTTGCCGGCGGCGACCTCCGGGCGCGGCGCCGCGTCCACCGGGTAGCCCGCGTCCCGCAGGGCCCGCAGGCGCGTCAGCTCGGCGCTCGCCTGGAAGAACACGAAGGCCGCGATCAGGACGAGCATGGGGTTGGCGACGAGCCCGAGCGCCGCGAACGCGGCGGCGAAGCCCTGGCCGGCGCGCGCCGCCCACCACGTCGCCTTGAAGTTGCCGACGAACGACCAGAGGAACCCGCGCAGGATCCGCCCGCCGTCCATGGGGTAGGCCGGCGTGAGGTTGAACAGGCCCAGGACGACGTTCACCCACAGGAAGGTCGTCAGCACGCCCTCGAGGGCGCCCAGCGCCGGCCCGAGGAGCAGGAGCCCCAGGGCGGCGAACGCGGCCAGGACCACGTTGACCGCCGGGCCGGCCGCGGCGACGAGGACCTCCTCGACGGCCGTGCGCGACGGCCGCGTGAGCTGCGCCACGCCGCCGATCGGGTAGAGGGTGATCCCGTCGGTGTGGTTGCCGAACAGGCGGGCCACGCCGATGTGCCCCAGCTCGTGCAGCGTCACGCTGCCGAGCACCATGACGAGCAGGGCGGCCGTGTCGACCGCGGCGGCGGCGCCCTGCCCCAGCAAGGCCACGCCGACGAGCACGGCCAGGAGCAGGAAGACCGAGCCGTGGACGCGCACCTGCACGCCGAACAGCCGGCCGAAGTCGTACGACTGGAACATGGGCGATCCCTCTACCCCGGCGGACGAGCCAGGGCGACCGCCTTCCGCGCAATCCCCGGGCCACGACGGGCTGGCGCCTAAGTCGGGCTGGGCGAGCCTTTCGGCGCCTGTTCGGGCGGGGCGACCTGTCACGCTGACAGACCCCTGACGTCGCGTCCCGCCACACCGGCGCCTCAACCCACGACGATCACGAGCGTTGCATGAGATCGCCCGCCCGGCGTGACCTGCCCCTCGTCGAACGGGGATGTCCGGGCGATAACGGGCCAACGCTCGGCGGGGCAGGGCGTATCAGCAACGCCCGACACGAGTTCATCATCACTCAGCGGGGGAGATCACTGCATGAAGTTCGCGTTCGGGGCCGCCGTGGCGGCCGGCCTGACGCTCGGCCTGACCGGTCCCGGCCGGGCCCTCGACACGACGGGCGACTGCTGCCCTGGCGGCGGCCTCGTCTTCCAGATCGAAGACACCGACGCCGAGGCGATCCGTGAGCTCGAGGAGCGCCTCAACGAGGTGCTCATCGTCGAGGAGAGCGGCCGGATCGTCCTGCGCGAGGAGTTCAAGTCGGGCCTGCCCTTCCCGCCCGACCGCGTGCAGATGATGCTGGGCTCGTTCGTCGAGCTCGGCCCCGACGGCAAGATCAAGGTCCGCAACCCGGACACGGTCAAGCCCTACCTGCCGATGATCAAGCGCTTCCTCGACCCTCAGGGCATGGAGCGCCTGCGCGAGCTGCAGAAGCTCCCGCCCGACGAGCAGCGCGACGCCATGCGCCGCCTCATGGGCGAGGGTCAGCCCCAGCCCGAGGCGCGCCCCGAGCCGCGCCCCCAGGCCCGTCCCCAGCCGCCGGAGCCGCCGCGCCCGCAGGTCCGCCCCGAGGCGCGCCCGCAGCCGGAGCCGCGCGCGCAGGAGGGCCACGCGCGCCCCGAGCGCGGGCCGCGCCACGCCGAGGCGCCGCGCGACCGTGAGCTCGAGGAGCGCATGGCCCGCCTCGAGCACCGGCTCGAGCGCCTCGAGCGCGCCCTGCGCGAGGGCGAGGGGCGCCACGCCCAGCAGCCGCAGCAGCGCCGCGGGCTGTTCGACCTGTTCGGCCGCGGCCGCGACGACCGCCGCTCGACGGCGAGCCCGCTGACCGAGCTCGGCCGGCGCGCCGACACCTGGCAGAAGGGCATGCGCAAGCTGGCCGAGATCCTCGAGCCCGACGACTTCCAGCGCATCGGCCGCACGCTCGACCGCGTGCGCAAGCAGCTCGACCGCGGCGACATGCGCGACCGCGGGAAGATGCTCGAGAAGCTGCAGGAGACCGTCGACCCGACCGACTTCGGCCGGTTCATGGAGATCTTCTCCAAGTTCATCACCACGCCCGAGGGGCGCGAGATGGCGGCCGAGCTCGAGCGCATGGTCGAGCGCCTCGAGGGCGTCGTGAACTCGGACCGCGGCAAGCGGCTGGGCGACTCGCTCGACCGCATGGGTCAGGGGCAGCTCCGTGAGCGCATGGAGCAGCTCATGCGTGGCCGCGACGCCACGCCGGAGCGCCGCGCCACCCCGCCGCGTGGCGAGGAGCGGCGCCCCGAGCGGTCGGAGCGGCCGCGCAACGTCCCCGAAGGCGCCCGCCTCTACTGAGCGGCCCCCCGGCGCTCGGAAGGCCCTATACTGGAGGCGGAGTTGAGCTTCGCAGGAGTCGCGTCGCCCGGGATCGGCGGGCCCCCGCTGGGGGCCCACTGGGTCCAGCCGATCGTCCGATCGGCTGGCGCCCGGCAGGCCGAGCCGCTGCGCCGGCTCGAGGCCTGGACCCCGCGCATGACGGTCGCCGACAGGGCTGAGGATGGCAGCGACGCGGCCCTCGTGGAGCGGGCCCGCGCCGGTGACACGCAGTCGTTCGCCCAGCTCGTCGACCGCTACCAGCAGCGCGTGTTCTGGGTCGCCCGGGGCATGCTCGGCAACGACGAGGACGCGCGCGACGCCGCCCAGGAGGCGTTCATCCGCGTCTACCGGTCGCTCGACCGCTTCGACGTGCGCCTCAAGTTCTACACCTGGCTGTACCAGATCGTCGTGAACCTGTGCATCGACATGCTGCGCAAGCAGGTCAAGCGGCGCGGCGTGTCGCTCGAGCAGGTGGGCGACGTGGCGGGGCAGGGCAACGGGGCCGGCACGCTCGAGGCGACCGAGCTCCGGCAGCGCGTCTACCGGGTGCTCGACGAGCTGCCGCCGAAGTATCGGACGGTGATGGTGCTGTCCGACCTCGAGGGGATCGGGGCGAAGGACATCGCCCACATGACGGGCACGACCCACGCGACGGTCCGCTGGCGCCACCACCGGGCGCGCCAGCTGTTCCGCGAGGCGTGGGAGCGGATCCATGGGAAGGGTAGCCATGTCGTGTGAAGACGTTCGCCAGGCGCTGCCGCTCTTGCCGGGGACGCACCCCGACGACGCGGCGCGGGTCCGCGCGCACGCCGCCGGGTGCGGCGGCTGCGGGGAGCTGCTCGAGGCCTACGAGGGCGACGACCGCGCCCTGAGCGCGCTCAAGCTCGCCCCGGCGGCGGCCCCGCTCGACGGGTTCACGGCCGAGGTCATGGCGCGGATCGCCGCCGCCCCGCGCGAGGCGGAGGGGCGGCGTCCGGGCCAGGCCGCGATCCTGCGCCCGTTCGCCGGCCACGCGCTCTCCGAGGGGCTGCCGCGGCTGGCGGCCGCGGCGGCGGTGCTCCTCGCCGTCGCCGTGGGCCTGCTCGTGGGCGGGCCGGCGGCGGTCGAGCCCGACCTGCGCGCCACCGCGCCGGCGCCGACGCGCCGCGGCAGCAGCAGACGGTGGTCGAGGTCACGCCCGTGGCCGCGACGCCGCTCGCGGCGCCGCGCCGCATGCCGCTCGACCGCGACCCGGCGCCCATGCCGCTGCGGCGGCGCGGGCCCGTCGTCCCGGTCGACGAGGGGCGGCGCGGGGCGCGCGGCGGCGCCGGCGGCGGCGAGCTGCTCGAGGCGATCGAGGAGGTCCTCCCCGACTTCCACCGGCGCATGCTCAAGCAGTTCGGCGACGGGCGCACCGCGCGCGAGGTCCGGTTCTAGACCAGGAGGAGAGTGGGCCATGAAGCACGTGATCACCTGCGCGGCGCTGCTCTTCGGCGCTGCCACCCTCCCCGTCGTCGCGTCGGCGCAGGACCGGCCCGCCCAGGGCGCGGCCGAGCGCGACGCGCGGATCGCCGAGCTCGTGCGCAAGCTGGGCGCCCCTGACTTCGAGGCCCGCGAGCAGGCGCAGCGCGAGCTCGAGGCGATCGGCGCGCCGGCGCTGCGCGCGCTGGAGGCGGCGACGAAGAGCGAGGATCCCGAGGTCGCCAGCCGGGCCACCGAGGCGGTGGCGCGGATCCGGCAGGGGCGGACGGCGGAGCGCTCCGGGCCGCAGGTCGAGGAGCGCCGCCCCGACCCGCGGCGCGCGCCCGAGATGCCGCCGCTGCCCAGCGTCGGCGACCTGTTCAAGGAGCTCGAGGACCAGCTCCCGCCCGAGTTCAGCGACATGTTCCGCGAGCTGTTCCGCGGGCGGCAGCCCGGGCAGGACGAGCGCGACGGCGTCGAGGAGCGCCGCCCCGGCCAGCCGCGCGTGCGCGTGTGGACCTTCCCGCAGCAGGACGAGCGCCAGGCCACCCCCGGGACGCCGTTCGACCGCGCGCTCGGCGCCCAGGTCGGCCCGACGGGCGCGGCCCTGCGCGCGCAGCTCGACCTGCCCGACGGCGAGGGGCTCGTCGTCAACCAGCTCGACCCCGAGGGGCGGGCGGCGAGGGCCGGGATCCAGCTCTACGACGTGATCGTCGGCGTCGACGGCCGCTCGGTGCGCACCCCGCGCGACCTGCAGCCGCTCCTGCGCGCGGGCGCCAAGGTCGAGCTCTACCGCAAGGCCCAGCTGCAGAAGCTCGACGTGCCGGCGCCGCAGGCCGCCCCGGCGCCGCCGGCCCCGCCGCAGCGCGCGCCGTCCTCGGGCGAGCGCTCGTTCTGACGGTCTGCGCTGAGTGATGCGCTCGCGAGGGGCGGGCGATGGGCGGAAGTACCGGACAGGCACGAACTGTCCCGCTTCGCCCGTCGTCTGCGATCGGTGATGATGCGCTCGCGAGGGGCGGGCGATCGGCGAGAGCACCGGACAGGCACGAATCGTCCCGCTCCGCCCGTCGTCTGCGATCGGTGATGATGCGCTCGCGAGGGGCGGGCGATCGGCGAGAGCACCGGACAGGCACGAATCGTCCCGCTCCGCCCGTCCCCATCGCTCGCTCTGGCGGGTTTGCGATGAGTGATGCGCTCGCGAGGGTGCGCGATCGGAGCCGGTCCCGGAGTTGCGTGAGTCGTCTCGGTCGGCTCGCTCTGGCGAGCAGAGCGAGGGTTCGGGCGGCGGCGCAGCGGGCGTAGCCTGGCGCGGTGAAAACCGACGGGCAACTCCTGCCCGACCGCGCCCGACCGCGCGACGGGGGGACCGGTGAGCGAGGGCGAGCACGGCGCGGACGACCCGGCGTGCGGGCCGTGGGAGGCCTTGGGCCTCCTCGTCCTCGGCCTGGTGATCGCCGGCGTCGCCGCGCGCCTGCCGACGACCCCGAGCACGTTCGTCGGCGCGGTCCAGCCGCTGGTCATGTTCCTGGGCTGGATCGGCCCCGCCTACGCGCTGGCCTCGTGGCGCGGGCGCGACCCGCTCGTGGCGCACGCCGTCATCCGGCCGGTCGACGGCCGCCTGCCGGCCGCGCTGGTGTCGCTCGCCGTGCTCGCGCTGTTCGTCGGCGGCTGGGTCGGCTGGGCGCGCTGGAGCGGCGTCCCGGCGACGGGCGACCCGGGCGAGGTGACGCGGACCGCGATCGAGTGGCTCCTGTGGGGCACGCTCTTCGTGGCCCTGCCCGAGGAGTACTTCTTCCGCGGCGTGCTCCAGCCCGCGCTCGACCGCCCCGGTCAGCGCGCCCTGCGCGTGCTCGGCGCCGACCTCGGCCGCGGCGCGCTCCTCGGCGCCGTCGCGTTCGGCGCCAGCCACGTCCTGCTCGACCTCGTGACGACCGGCGCCACGAGCCCCCTGCGCGCGGCGACCTTCTTCCCCGCGCTCTGGTTCGCGTGGCTGCGCGCGCGCACGGGCAGCGTCGTGCCGGCGGTGCTCGCCCACGGCGTCGCGAACGCCGTGTTCGTCGCCTGCCGCGACCTGTTCGACGCCATGTGAGCGACGACGCAGGTGCGCCGGCACCCGCGGGCAGTCCTTGCCCGTCCGAGCTGGCCACGAACTGAAGCCGCGGCGCGCGGCAAGAACTTACGACGGCACGCGGCTCGTCTCCCGGTCGGCGGAAGGAGGGTCGCGTGAAGCGCTGCCGGCGCGCGCTGGTGCTGTCGCTGCCAGGCCTGGTCGCCGTCGGTCTCGGAGCCTGGCTGGCCCTGCCACGGCGCCGGAGGTGGTCCCCGTCGTCCGCGAGGACGGCGAGGACTACGAGGGTGAGGTCGAGGACGAGCCGCTCCTTGACCCGCTCTCGGCCGCCCACGGCCTCGCCGGCCTGGCCGCCCCCGATCCCCGGCCGGCCGCGCCGGCGCTCCCGGGCGCCCCCGCGCCCGGGAACGTCGCGCCCGAGAACGCCACCCCGGAGGACATCGCGCGCGAGCTCGGCGCCCGCGTGTCCCTCGTCCCGTACGACGGCGCGCTCGCGTCGCCGGTGCAGGTGCAGGAGGCCGGCGTCGCCAACGCCCTCGACCGCGCGCGGACGCTCGCGGCCCTGCTCCGGCAGGCGGGCCACGAGGCGCGCGTGGTGCACGGGCCGGGCGCCCTGCCCCCGTGCGCGACCCCGGCCGACCGCGGCACCCTCGACCCGACGCTGCGCGCCGGGCTCGAGGCCCGCGTGCGCGCGCTCGCACCGCGGGCCTGGGCCGTGATCGCGGGCGAGCGGGAGTGGCTCGAGCGCGCCGAGGCGACGCCGCCGGCTGGCCGGCTCGCCTGGGTGCAGGTCCGCCGCGACGGCGCCTGGGTCGACCTGCCCCTGCCGCGCGAGGCCGTCGACCCGGCGGCCCAGCGCGCAACCGCGCCGCTCGACGACGCGGCGCTCGGGCGGCTGGCCTGGACCGTCACCCTGCGCCTGACGAACGTGCCGCAGGGCGCCGGCAAGCCGCGGGACGTGCTCGTCCACACGGCGCGCGCCGAGGCCCTGCACGCAGCCGGCGTCGCCGTCACCAACCTCCCCGACCGCGCGTCGGCGCGCTTCGTGCCGACGCTGCGCGTCGCCGGGCGCACGATCCAGGGGACGCCGTTCGACGGCCGGACGCTCGCGCGCCAGCTCCTGTCGGTCGAGGTGCGCGGCCAGGGGACCGTCCGGCGCGCCACGCGCGTGCTCGTCGAGCCGCGCGCGGCGGGCGACCTCGAGCGCGCGCTCGAGGTCGTGGCGCTGGCGCGCGTCGTCGTCACCACCGGCCCCGTGAGCGACGAGGTCCACGCCGACGCGGTCGCGCGCACCCTGGCGCACGGCGCAGCCCTGCTCCGGGGCGAGGACGAGGGCTGGCTCGACGCGCCGCCCCTGCGCGCCCTGGCCCTGCTCGGCGCCTCGCGCGCCCTGGCCGGGCGCGTGGGCGACGCCGCGCGCGCCAGCCTGGCCTTCCAGGCGCGGCCCGCGGTGGCGATCGAGCGCGAGTGGGTCGCCGTCGACGACGGCAGGATCGCGCGCCGCCACGGCCTCGACCTGGTCGACCCGGGGCACGCGTTCCGCGGGCCCGCGGGGGACGCGCGCGGCGGTCGAGCAGGGCGTCCTCGACGGCCTCCTCGAGCACGCGGTCCTGGCCGACCTCGAGCCGGAGAGCTCCGGCGCCGCGCTGGCCAGGGTCCTCGAGGGCGGCGCCGACCTCGCGGCCGAGCGCTCGACCGGCGCGCCATGGTCGGACGAGGTCGACGGCCGCGCGCCGCGCTACCGCCTGCACGCCGGCGCGGGCCTGCGCCTGGACCCCGGGCCGCAGGTGGTTCCGGTCCTCGACGACGGCACGGGCGGCGCGGTCGCCGTCACCGCGACCTCGGCGCGCGTCGACCCGCGCGACCGCGCGGCCGCGCTCGTCGGCGTGGCGAGCGCGCTCGTCCCGGCGCACGTCGTGCCGTTCTCGCCCGCTCCTCCTCGGCCTCGTCGGCTACTTCGACCAGCTCGCGAAGAGCTACGACCGCGCGTCGTCGATCCTCGACGGCCTCGCCGCGCGGATCGGCGGCGCAGAGGTCGGATCGCTCGACGCGGAGGCGAAGGCGCTCGAGGCCGCCCTGCGGGCGCTCTTCCCCGACCTCGTCGCCGGGGCGTTCCTCCAGCAGGTGATCGGGACGGCCGTGCTCGCGCCCGGGCTGCGCGCGGCCGGGACGGGGCTCCGCGACCTGGTCGCCCCGTTCACTCGCCCGAGCGCGAGAAGAGCACGCCCGCGGCACCGGTGCATGCGTTGTGGACCCATGCAGCGGCAGCACTTGAGTGGCCCGCGACGAAGTAGATGTGCCAGCCCTCGACCTCCAGGTTCCACGTCGGCGCGGTCTCCTCGCGGATGACGACGCGCGCGACCACGAGGGGCGCGCCGTCGTCGCCGCGGAGCACGTCACCGGGGCGCAGGAGCGCTGCGGGGACGAAGCCGCTGCCGGCGCGCCAGACCGGGTGGTTGGGCGTGCTGCGGAGCGGGGCTGGGTCGTCGCCGTCGTCGTCGTCCGAGCCGCGCGCCTGGCGGTGCGGCGCCGTGCGGCCCGTCTGCCGCGGACGCGGACGGAGCACGACCTCGGTCACCTGGGTCGTCGCCCCGCGGAGGACGCGCGTCACCCGGCGCAGGCCCTGCGCGCCGGTGGTCGGGTCGCGCGAGACGACGCGGTCGCCCGGCGCGAGCGCCTCGATCGGGCGCGGGCCGCGGTCGGTCACGACGAGCGTGCCGGCGAGGAAGCAGCCCAGCTCCTCGAAGTGGCGCCGGATCTGCTCCCAGGACTGGCCCGCCTTGCGCAGCTCGCGCGCCTCGACGCGATCTCGCGGAAGGTCAGGCCGGCGCGCGGCCGGACGGCTGCTCTCCGAGGCCTTGAGCACCACGTCCATCGTCGACCTCCTGGACGGAGAGCATCCGTTCCGGGTCTATGAGGAGGGGCGCTGCACGAAGGACTACTCAGGGGAGTGCCGCGACGTCATTGCACGCCTCTGTCGGTGGGTGCCCCTGCTTCAGGTTCGTCCGGGTGACGACCGCCAGCCCGTTGCGTGACGTCGTGGAGACGACGCACGCTTGGTCTCGAGGGCAGGTCCTGGGCGAGATCAGGGCGCCGTGCAGAACCAGGTTGCTCCCCTCCGCCCGGACGCCCCGGCGAACTACTTCGAGGGCGTCTCCCCCAGCGGCGTTCGCAGCGGCGGCTACCTCGGCGCCGGAGGCAACGTCAAAACCGCATTCCCGATCATGTGAGGTGCGCCAGGTGGTCAATCGACTGCGCGTGGGTGGGCGAGTCGAGCGCGCCTGTGCCCACCGCAGTCGATCGCCGTGTCGACGACGGCGACCCCGTCGTCGATGACGGTGATCGCGCGGGCGGGCGCGGCCATGAGCCCTGCGAGGAAGAGGACGCCGATGGCGAGCCATCGCGCCTTGGCGTGGGGCGCCTTGACGTGGCGCGCCCTGGCCTGGGCCTTGGAGGTCGCCGTCGCTCAGCTCGCTCGCGGGGGGAGCGTCGCGGGGCGCGTGTTCAGGCCCGACCGGCCCAGGCTCACCACGAGCGAGGCGGCGCCGGCCGGCGCGTCGACTCGCAGGAGCGCCTCGTAGGCGCGGCGCGAGCGGGCGACGAACTCCGGCGCGATGTCCACCCGCTGCATGACCCGGCCGACCTCGGCCCCGCTGGCGTCGAGGAAGCGGACCGTCACGGGCTCGTTCGGCTGCAGCAACCAGAGGCTCGAGGCGCGCAGGCTCAGGTCCGGGTCGACCTCGACCCGCGGCGGCGCGACCCACTCGAGGGCGTAGGTCAGCTCGAGGAGGTCGCTCCCCGCGAGGCGCTCGACGCGCGAGGCGCTGGCGCGCAGGCCGTGGAGCTCGGCCGGGGGTGGTGGGAGCGGGGGCGGCTGCTCCTCCGAGCAGCAGGCGGCGAGCGCCAGGCAGACGGCCCCGAGCGGCCAGCGGGCGCGGAACCTCATTCGGCCCTCCCGAGCCCACCTTACCTGGTGAGACACCTGACTGCCACTCGTCGGACCGAGGGCGTTGCCATGGCCGGACGGGCGGGCTAGGGTTCCTCGACCATGAACCAGACGTCCTACGAGCTGGTCCGCCAGGGGGTGTCGCTGGCGCTCGAGGCGCACCGGCGCGGGCTGCTCGACGACCGGGTGCTGGACGCGATCCTGCAGCACTACGACGCCGAGGGCGCGGTCGAGCCGTTCCCGCCGGCCGAGGTGCTCGAGCGGCTCGGCGGGCTGACGGCGGCGCAGGTGCGCGAGCTCCTGGGCGGGCCGGCGCGCACGCCGTCGGACGTGCAGGGGCAGCGCTTCGGCGACCGGCTGACGCTGCTCGAGCCGCTGGGCGCGGGCGGCATGGGCATGGTCTACCGCGCCTACGACCGCGTGCTGAAGCGGGCGGTCGCGGTGAAGCGCCTGCGCACCGACCACCTCGACAAGGCGGGCGCGGGGCGGGTGCTGGCGCGCTTCGAGCGCGAGGCCATGGCCATGGCGCGCGTGCGGCACCCGGCCTGCGTGCAGATCTTCGACGCCGGCCTGACGCCCTCGGGCGAGCCTTACCTGGTCATGGAGCTGGTCACCGGGCGCAGCCTGCGCGAGGTGATCGAGGACGACCGCGCGCGCTCGGCGCTCGCGCCGCGACGCGTCGCGCAGTGGGGGGCCGCGCTCGCCGACGCCCTGCAGGCGTGCCACGACGTGGGGCTGATCCACCGCGACGTGAAGCCGGCGAACATCCTCCTCGACGCGGCGGGGGCGCCGCGCCTGACCGACTTCGGCGTGGCGCTCGACGACCAGGCGCGCACGCGCCTCACGGCCGACAAGGGGATGGTCGGCACGCTCGCCTACATGTCGCCCGAGCAGGCCATGGGCGGCGCGGTCGACGCGCGCTCGGACGTCTACGCGCTCGGGGCCACGCTCTACGAGGTGCTCACGGGGAGCCCGCCCTTCGACGGCCCCGGCGCGGCGCACCTCCTGCGACAGGTCCTCTCGGAGGAGCCCGCGCCCGTGCGGCGGCGGCGCCCCGCCACCCCGGCCGACCTCGAGACGATCGTCCACACCTGCCTGGCGAAGTCGGTCGCCGACCGCTACGCCACGGCGCAGGCCCTGGCCCTCGACCTGCGGCGCTTCCTCGCCGACGAGCCCGTGCTGGCCCGCGCGACCTCCCCCGGCCGGCGCCTCGCGCGGCGCGTGTGGCGCGCGCGGCGGCCGCTCGGCGCCGCGCTGCTGATCGGCGCGCTCGCCGGGGCGGGGCTGCTCGCGACGCGCGTGCGCGCGCGTCCGTCGACGCGGGCGCGGGTCGACGCCGCCCTCGGCTGCCGCCGCCGTGGCCACCGACCTCGACGCGGCCGAGGCCGCCGTCCTGCCGCTCGTCGCGGTCGCCGCGCCCGACCAGGCCGAGCGCGCTCGCGCGGCCCTCGGCGCCCTGCGGGGGCGGCGTCGCCTGCTCGAGGCCGAGGCCGCCTTCGACCGCTGGCGGGCGGCGCTGGCCCTCGGGCGCGAGTGCCTGGCCGAGGCCGACGGGCTGAAGACCCGGATCGAGCCGCAGCGGCCCTTCGCCGAGTCGCCCGACAAGCAGCGCCTGCTCGAGGTCGAGACGGCGCACGCGCGCGCCGAGCGCGACGCCCTCGCCGCGCTGTTCGACTTCGAGCGCGCGCTCGGTCAGGCGGCGCTCGACGCGCCGCCGGCGGAGGTCGACGCCCTGCGCGCGCGGGTGCTGCTCGCGCGGGGGAGGGTCCTCGAGGACGACGACCCGGCCGTGGCCGAGGCGTTCTACCGGGAGGCCGCCGAGGCCGACGAGCGCAGCGGCGGCGCGCTGGCGAGCGAGCTGGCGCGGCCGGTGGTGGAGGTGCGCTCGGAGCGCCCGGGCGAGTGCGTGCTCTCGCGCTTCGAGTTCGACCCGACGGTCGCGCGCATGGTCCCGCGCGAGGAGGCGCGCGGCCCGACGCCGGCTCGCTTCGAGGCGAGCGGGGCGGGGGAGTATCTGATCGAGGTCACGGCCGAGGGCTGCCTGCCCGTGCGGGACCTGGTGATCCTGACCCGCGGCGGGAGGCGGGAGTTCGCCTACCGGCCGATAGAGCGCGCGTCGCTCGGGCCGCTCGCCGACATGGTCGTGCACATTCCGGCGGGCGTGGCGCGGTGGGGGGAGCGGTTGCATGAGAAGGCGGTGGTCAGCGAAGTGCTCCTTGGCGCCCAGGAGGTGACCTACGAGCTCTGGCGCTCCTATCGAGTTGCCCAGAGCACGACAGACGACCAAGCCAATGTCCCGGAGCCACCCGGAGCCGAACGACTGGCTCCGTCAGATTGGCCGCGCTGGCCACTCATGGGAGTGCCACTCAAGGCACTGCCCCCCTTCCTGATCTGGCTGCAGTCCGAGCTCGAACTCGCGGGCCTGAGCTTGCATGTCCGGTTTCCTCAGGAGCATGAGCTCCACCGAGCCACGCGCGGCGAGTTCTCCTGGGTGTTTCCCTGGGGCAGGCAGTTCGAGGCTGCGTTCTGCTTGAACAGCGTAGGCGTCCAGCCTGACAGGATGGTCGTCTCGAGGCGGTTCCTCGTCGATCACCAGCCTGACGAGGATCGATCTTGGTTCGGCCTGATCAACTTGGCGGGGCGAGTCAGCGAGTTCGCGACGACTGCAACGCTGCACAGTGGCAATGCCGCATTCGGCGGATGCTTCACGTCCGGGGCGTCTAGCCTCCGCGACGCAATGCTCAGGGCCGGCGCGCTCCATGAGGAGGCGACTTCGTTCTCCACGGGCCTTCGACTCGCGTTTGTCCGGTGGGAGCGAACTCTCGACCAGACACCGTCAGGAAGGCGGGTCGACGACGCCGTCACAACGGCGCACGCGTTGCTGGAGGCTCGCCAGGACCGCGAAGCGCTCAGGCTCGTCAATCAGAGTCTGCCGCAAGCTCCGCACGACGTCCGGCTGTGGAACCTGCGAGGCAGTCTTCGCAACGAGCTCGATGATCCCTGGGGCGCTGTCTGGGACTTTGGTGTTGCGCTCACGCTGCGGCCTGACGACGCCACGCTCTTGAGCAACCGAGCTCTGGTGAACATGAGCCGTGGAGCCCTCGACGCTGCTGAAGCCGACTTCTCACGCGCCCTCGCGGAGGCACCCGCACAGTTCGAGGCGCTGGTGGGTCGTGCGCGGCTCCACTTGCGGAGAGGAAACTGGTCCGCCGCCAAGTCGGACTTCGACGAGGCAAGCCGCAACAATCCGAATCACCCGGCAATCCGTGACCTTCGTCGGCAGCTAGCAGAGAGTCGTGGACGTAGCCGACCCGGAGATTGAACCCCCTACCCCCCCAACCGCGCCCGCATCGCCCGCGCGACAGGGTGCTCCGGATCCTCGCGCAGCACCTCCTCCACGAGCCCCAGCGCCGCCTGCCGCTGCCCGGTCTCGTCGTAGGCCCGCGCCAGCCGCAGCTTCAGGTCGGGGTGCGGCAGCGCCCGCACGAGGTCCTGCAGGAGCGAGATCGCCCGGTCGGCCTGGTTGAGGCGGGTCAGCGCCTCGCACAGGTTCAGCACCACGCGGACCGGCGGCGGCCGGCGGGCGGCGGCGAAGATCTGCAGGCAGGTGCGCGCGACCGCCGCGCACTCGCGCCAGCGCTCGGCGCGCAGCAGGACCGACGTCAGGCCGATCGCGGCGTCGACCCGGAACGCGTCGAACGACAGCGCGCGATCGAACATGAGGTGCGCCTGCTCCAGCTCGCCGAGCTGGAACAGCGTCCCGCCAAGGAGCGAGAGCACCTCGGGGTCGTCCGGGGTGAGCTTGAACGCGCGGCGCAGGGCCTGGAGCGCGGCCGGGTAGTCGTCGCGCTCGAAGGCCACGAAGCCGAGCGTCAGGTGCGCCGTGGCCTGCTCAGGGTCGAGCGCGACGACGCGCTCGGCGACCACGCGCGCGCGGTCGAAGTCGCGCAGGAGGCTGGCGAGCAGCCGCGCGAACGCCGCGAGCGCCCCCGGCTTGCCCTGCGCCCAGGCGCCGAACCGCTCCAGCTCCGCCGCCGCAGCCTCGCGCGGGCGCGCCCGGAACGCGGCCACGACCCGGAGCTCGCGCGCCGGTAGATGATCGGGCGCCGCCGCCAGCGCCTCGTCGAGCCGGCGGACGGCCTCGTCGGCGCGGCCGACCTCGAGCAGCCCCTCGGCCAGGAGCGTCAGCGCCTCGACGTCGCCCGGCCGCACGGCGACGACCTCCTCGCCGTGCTCGATCAGGTGGCGCTGGAGCCCGGCGCCCGAGGCGATCCGCCGCAGCATGTCGGCGAGCTTCTTGCGACCCTGCGCCGCCTCCGGTCCGATCGGCATGGCGCGCAGGCCGCGGCGCAGCTCGCGGAGCACCTCGTCGAACTCCGGCTGGTGCCGACCGGCGCGCAGGAGCCAGACCCTCGCCTCGGCCGGGGCCAAGCGCTGGACCCGCTCGAGCGTCGTGTCGGCCTGATCCGCGCGCCCGGCCTGCTCGTAGAGCTGCGCGAGCACGAGGAGCATCTCGACGTCGTCGCCGCGCCGCTCGAGCAGCGCGCGCACGTCGCGGATCGCCAGGTCGTGCTGCCCGCGCGCGCGCAGGATCGTCACGCGGGTGATCAGCGCCGGGGGCAGGTCCGGGTCGAGCTCGAGCGCGCGGTTCACGTCGTCGAGCGCGCCCTGCGCGTCCCCCAGCCCCATGCTCACGCGCGCGCGCGAGACCCACAGCAGCGGGTCCTTCGGGTCGACCTCGAGCGCGCGCTCGCACGCGCGCAGGGCGTCGTCGACGCGGCCCTGCGCGCCGAAGATCGTGGCCTCGAGGGTGTGGAGCTCGACGAGCCGCGGGTCGACGGCGCGCGCGCGCTCGATCGCGCCGCGGGCGCCCTCGGCGTCGCCGTCGCGGAGGAACAGGAGCATGGCCTCGAGGACGTCGCGCCACACGCCCGCGCCCGGCCCGGCCCGGGCGAGCCCCTCGGCCAGGAGCGGGACGACCCGCGGCGCGAGCTCGTCGGCCTCCTCCGCGTCGTGCGCGGTCCAGCGGGCGAGGAGCACGACGGCCTCGCTGCCGGCCGCGCCGCCCGGGTCGACGCGCCGGACCTCCTCGAGGTCGCGGCGGGCGAGGTCGTCCCGGCGCAGGCGGCGCGCCAGACGCGCGCGCTGGACCCGCAGGGCCAGCTCGTCGGGCGCGGCCTGGAGCGCCGCC
>JAHBXY010000039.1 GCA_019636275.1 Planctomycetota bacterium
CGTGGGTGGTGCGGCCGGCGCGGCCGCGGCCGGGCGCGGCGCCGCTCGAGCGCTACGTGACCGAGGCCAACCTCGTCCTCGAGGCCGTGGCGGCGCTCGAGCGGCCCGACCCGCACTGGCTGCAGGTGATCTCGCGCCACGTCGAGCAGGCGGCCCTGCTCGACCAGGGCGAGGTGCTGCTGGTGCAGCTCCAGCGCGCGCCCGACCAGCGCGAGCTGCGGCCGCTGATCAGCGCCACGCAGGTGGTGCTGCGCAAGGTGCGCCACGCCCCCGACCGCGACGCCTCCGGCCGCGACGCCGCCGCCGCGCTGGCCACCTTGCGCGACGAGGTGCGCGAGGCCGGGCTGCTCGACGCCTACCGGGCCCTACTCACGGCGGCGCCCGACGCGCTGCCAACCGCGCAGGGCGACGACCCGCTCTGAAGACCGATCACGACACGACACGACGCGCGGCGCCCGGGGAGGGCCGCGCCAGGAGGACGACCATGAAGCTCTCGCTCTCGCTCACGGCCGCGCTGCTCGCGGCCGGCGCCCAGGCGGCGCTGGCGCAGGCGCCGCCGCCGGCCCGGGTCCAGGCCGACCAGGAGCTCTACCGCGAGGCGTCGCGCCGGCTGCACGCCGAGCAGCACGCCGAGGCGCTGGCGCTGTTCGAGCGGCTGCTCGAGGGCGCGGACGGCCCGCTGGCGGCGGAGGCGCTGTTCTGGCGCGGCCACTGCCTCGAGCGCCTGGGGCGCGTCGAGGAGGCCCGCGCCGCCTACGAGGCGCTCGTCGCCAGCCACCCGGGCCTGGGCTGGGCGGCCGACGCGCGCGAGCGGCTGGCGCGCGGCGCGACGCCGCGGCCCGACGGGGCGCCCTTCGAGGTGCGCCTCAAGTCGGGGGACCGGCTGCTGACGCGCGTGTGGCGCTTCGGCCCCGACGGGCTGGTCGTAGGCGACGGCGGCGACCACCTGCGCTGGGAGGACGTCGAGCGGCTGACGCGGCACGCCGAGGCCGGGGCGACGGCGCGCGTCGACGCGCTCACGCTGCGCAACGGCGACCACCTCTCGGGCGTGGTCGTCGGCGCCGGGCCCGACACGATCGTGATCGAGGGCCCCGGCTTCGGCCACGTGCAGCTCCCGCGCGAGCGGATCCTGACCTTCCAGCCGGCCGTGGCGGCCCGGGCGCACGCGTGGGTCGAGGCCGAGGGCGGCGAGCACGAGCGGCTCCTGCTGCTCCTGCAGGAGGTCGACGACGAGCAGGCGGCCGACGACGAGGAGACCGGCGAGCAGACGACGCGCCGCGAGGCCGACGGGTCGACGACGACCGTGCGCACGCGGCGCGACGGGTCGACGACGACGACGACCGTGTCGCCAGACGGCCGGCGCGTCGTGATCCGCCGCACGTCGCCGGGTGCCGGCCCGGGCGCCGGTGCGGGCGCTGGTCCGGGCGCTGGTCCGGGCGCTGGTCCGGGCGACGACGGCAAGCGGCGCGTCGTGGTCCGGGTCGACGGCCCCGACGGGCAGGTCGAGCTCGAGGCGGACGGCCTCGGGCCCGACCTGCTGCGCGACCTGCCCCCCGAGGTGCGGGCGCGGGTCGGCGGCGCCCTGCGCCTGCGCGGCGGCGAGCCGGGCGAGCTGCGCGAGCGCCTGCGCGCCCGCGTGCCCGATACCCGGGCCGAGGCCGAGCGCGCTCTGGCCCGGGCGCGGGAGCAGCTCGAGCGCCTGCCGGCGGAGGGCCGGGGCGCGGCAGAGCGGGCCCTACGTGAGGCGCGCGAGCGGCTCGATGCGCTGCCGCGCCGCGAGCAGGTCGAGCGCACGCTGGAGGAGACGCGGCGGCGGCTCGAGCGCACGTTCCAGGAGGGCCGGCCCGGCGAGCGCCCCGGCGAGCGGCGCGAGGAGGAGCGGTTCGTCCTCCGGCGGGCCGAGGCCGGCGGCCCGAGCGTGTTCGCCTTCGGCCAGGCGGAGCGCCAGGACGTCGACCGGGTCGTGCTCGACAACGGCGACGTGCTCTCGGGGTCGGTCCTCGGCATGGACGAGCGGACGGTGCGGCTCAAGGCGCCCTACGGCGAGGTGACGATCGACCGGCGCCAGGTCGTGCGGATGACGTTCCGGCGGCCCGCCCGCGGGTTCCTGGGCGTCTCCTGCGACGCGCGGCCGGAGGGCGGCTGCGTGGTCACGCGCGTCCACCCGGGCACGTCGGCCGAGCAGGCCGGCCTGCGCGAGGGCGACGTGATCGTGGCCGTCGACGGCGAGCCGGTGCGCGACATGGGCCAGCTCTCGGCGCGGCTGCAGGCGAAGTTCGCCGGCGACGTCGTGCGCCTGGGCGTGCGGCGCGAGCAGGGGCAGATCGAGGTGCAGGTGACGCTCGGGGAGCGCGCGGTCGAGCGCGTGCGGATGATCGAGGCCGTCCCTGCGCGGCCGGTCGCGCCGCCTCGCGCCGCTCGCGCCGCCGGCCCCGCTGCCGCCGCGCCAGCCCCGGGGCGCGCCGCCCCGCGCCGCCGGCCTCCCGCCCCGTGCCACCCCGGCGCCGCCGCCGCCACCGGTGCCGCCGCCGGGCGCCCGACCGTTCTGAGCGCCGGGCCGCGGGTGGGTGCCACGCTCGCCCGTGGCTCACCGCGCTCACCGGTTGATCCGAGAGCGAAGCGAGCAGATCGACCGGTGAGCGCGCATCCCCGAGCATAGGCCGCGAAGCGGCCGGAGCGAGGGCGACAGGTGCGTCACTGCGGATCGGAGCAAGGGTCCCGCTCCTGGACGTGGGCATCACGACAAGCGACGGCCGCTGTGACTCGTACGATCCACGACCCGAGCCGGCCGCCGTCCAGGCGGCCTTGCTCGCTTACGTCGGGGCCGCAACCGCGCCGGCCTTCGCCGCGCACGCGACCGCGGCATCTCGTGAGGACGGGAGCTCGACGGCGCGCCTGGGGGCGAGGGAGCGCGTCCGGCCGGTGACGAGTCAGGGCGGATCGCGCGACCGCGACCTCGGGGGTGGGGGGGACGTCTCGCCGGCGACGGCCACGTCGGCGCTGCAGGCTGCGCCCCTGGTCCTTTCGGCGCCATGAGCGCTGAAGGGCCCAGGCCTTCGCCCGACCTGATCGACCACGGCGAGTCGGAGAGGCAAGGCCCATGGGGGCGACCGCCGCTCCGCGCCACGATCGCTCGAGGGCCGAGACGCGTCGACGTCGACGCAGCAGGCCGCGCCACGCCCTTCTCCACTCCGCGCCTCCCGCTCGTCGTGCAGTTCGCAGCCGGAGAGCCGAGAGGATCGCGCGAGACCTCGCCTCGACCCCTGCAGGTCGACCATGGGGAGCGGAGGGGAGCTCCAGGCAGGCGACCTCCATGCCTCTCCTCCGTGCCGACGTGGTGAGCTCCTCGGGTGCGAGCGGCGCGAACGTCAGGCGGCTTGCGCGCCGGACGCGCGCCGCCCACGCTGTAGGCCGTGGCCGACGGGGTGGACGGGGAGGTCGCGCGGCCGCTGCCGCGCTGGGTCGAGGCGCCCCTGCGGCGGCCGCGCACCTCGCTCCTGGCCCTCCTGGCGGTGACGGCCGCGCTCGCGACCGGGATCCCGCGGCTGGAGCTCGACCCGTCGACCGAGCGCGTCTTCCCCGACGGCCACTGGGCGGTGACCACCTTCGAGCGCTTCCGCGGCGCGTTCGGCGGCGACGAGTCGCTGCTGGTCGTCCTCGAGGTCGGCGACGGCGACGTCTTCCGCCCGGAGGTCCTGTCCCGGGCGCGCGGGCTCGCCCGCGAGGCGGCGCGGATCGACGGCGT
This sequence comes from Planctomycetota bacterium, assembly GCA_019636275.1. Classification (GTDB taxonomy): domain Bacteria; phylum Planctomycetota; class J058; order J058; family J058; genus JAMLIC01. The sequence goes on from JAHBXY010000039.1 coordinate 3,746, forward strand.
GCAGCGCGCGATATCCCTGCCGGACCTGCCGGTGATCCGGGTCGTGCCGGGCTTCGGGCCCATGCTCGTGCGGCCGCTGCCCGACGACCTGCGCGACGTCGCGCCCGAGGCCCTGGCGGTGTGGCGCCACGAGGTACTCTCGCTCCCCTACGTGGAGCGGTTCCTGGTCTCGTCCGACCACCGGGCGCTCAGCGTCGTGCTCCTCCTCGACCAGGTCCCGGCGGGCCCGGCCGGCGCCGCGCGCAACGGGGAGATCGTCGCGGCGGTCCTCGCCCTCGCCGACGAGGCCGCGCGGGAGCCCGGCGTCACCGCGCTCGTCGCCGGGACGCCGCTGCTCAAGGCCGAGATCATGGCGGCGATCCGGCGCGACATGCTGCGCTTCAGCGGGCCGCTGCTCCTGATCGCGCTCGTGGCCGCCGGGCTCGTCCTGCGCTCGGCCGCGGGGACCGCGCTCGTCCTCCTCGTGCTCGGCGTCTCGGTGACGATCACCCTCGGCGCCATGGGTCACGCGGGGGTGCGCATCGACACGATGACCAGCCTCGTGCCGGTGCTGCTCCTCGTGATCGGCGTGGCCGACGCCCTGCACCTGCTCGTCGAGCAGCGGGCGCAGGCGGCGCTCCTCGGCCCGGGCGCCACGGGCGCGGCGTCGATGCAGGCGGCGCTCCGGCACGTGCTCGTGCCGTGCCTGCTCACGAGCGTGACGACGGCGGTGGGCTTCGGCTCGCTCGTCCTCTCGCCGATCCCGCCGATCCGCGCCTTCGGCGTGGCGGCCGCCCTGGCCGCGCTCACCGCCTTCGCCGTGACGGTCGTCCTCGTCCCCGCGCTGGCCGCGCTCCTGCCGGCGCCGCGCGCGCGGCCGGGGCAGGTGGTGCGCATGGACCGCCTCGCCGGCGCCGTCGTGCGCCGGCCGCGGGCGAGCCTCGCGCTCGGGGTCGTCTTCACGCTCGCCTGCGGGCTCGGCTGGCTGCGCCTCGAGCAGGACACCGACTTCCTCTCGTTCTTCCCCCGCGACTCGCGCGTGCGCGCCGACGCCCTGCGCATCCAGGAGCGCTTCGTCGGGATCGCCCCGTGCGAGTTGCTCGTCGAGGGTCCGCCCGGGACCTCGCGGCGGCCCGAGGCGCTGGCGGCGTTGCTCGCGTTCGAGCGCGACCTCGAGCGCGAGGTGCCCTTTGTCGACCTGACCTTCTCGGTCGCCGACTGCGTGGCCGTCGCGCACGGGCTCACGGGCGGCCCGCGCGAGGTGCCGACCGATCCGGCGCAGGTGGAGCGGCTCGAGCGCCTGCTGACGGCCGTGGCCGGGGGCGAGCTGCCCTTCGAGCGGCTGATCTCGGCGCCCGGGGACGCGCACCCCGACGTCGAGTGGCTGCGCGTCGGCGTGCGCGCGCAGGCGGTCGGCTCGGCGCGGATGGCCGACCTCGTGACCGCCGTGCGGCGGCTCGAGGCCGCCCACCTCGCGCCGGTGGGCCTGAAGGCGACGCCCACCGGCACGGCGGTCGTGTTCAGCCAGACGGCCGAGACGATCATGAAGGGGCAGGTGGAGAGCTTCGCCCTGGCGTTCGTGGTGATCGTCGGCGTCATGACCTGCGCCCTTCGCTCGGTCCGGCTCGGCGCCCTCTCGGCGATCCCCAACGTGGTGCCGATCGTGGCCCTGATCGGGGCCATGGGGCTGCTGGGGATCCCGTTCAACTCGTTCAACTCGATGGTCGCGAGCATCGCGCTCGGGATCGCCGTCGACGACACGATCCACATCCTGCTCGGCTACAAGCGCTTCTCGGCCGACCGCCCGCTCGCCGCCGCCGTGCACGAGACGGTCGCGCACGAAGGCATGGCCGTGACGTCGACGTCCCTCGTCCTCGCCGCCGGCTTCTCGGTCTTGCTGCTGGCCTCGTTCGCGCCCACGGCGCAGTTCGGCCTGCTCACGGTCGTCGCGATCGGCGCCGCGCTGCTCGGCGACCTCGTGCTCACGCCGGCGCTCCTGCTGCTCGCGGTGCGGGGCCGAGGGGCGGCGTGACCGACGGGCCCGAGGGCCTCGTCACGCGCGACGACCTGCGGGCTGGCACGCTCCGGGGCGGCGTGGCCGCCGTGGTCGGCCTGTGGGTCGGGACTCTGGCGGTCGCCTCCGCCGCCGGCGACGGCTGGGCGGCCCTCGTCCCGCTCGCGGCCGGCGCGCTGGTGGCCTTGGCCCTGGCGTTCACCATCCCGTGGGTGCGTCAGTCGAGGCCGCGGCGCTGGGGAGCGCGCGCCGCGGGGGTCGGCGCCGCGCTCGCGGCCGGGGCCGCCCTGGCCGCCGTGCGCGTGGGGACGCTGCCGGACGCGCTGAAGGTCGGGGTCGGCGCCGCCACGGTGGGCGCGGCGGCCGGGGCGCTCACCCTGCTCGAGCGCGCGGCGCTCGCGCGGGCCGAGCGCGTCGTCACTCGCACGCTGGCGGCGCTGGCGCTCGCGGTCGGGACCGTCCTCGGCGGGCTCGCCGCGTGGCTCCAGGGGACCTTCGCGGGGCGCGCGGTCGTCGGCGCGCCCGGAGAGGGCTACGCGGGGCTGGCCGAGGCCCTGCACGGCCTCGCGAACGGCGACCTCTTTGCCCTGGCTGTCGCCGGGGCGGCGCTGTGGTGTGTCGCCTGGGCAAGACTCCGGCATCGGGGGCTCGGCCGCCAGGCCCTCTCGGCCGCGACCCTGGCCTCGCTTGGCCTCTTCGCTCTGGCGCTGGTCCTGATCCCGGCGGAGAACCTGGAGGTCCTCTTCGAGCGCCTGCCGATCCGGGACCTGCTGCCGGTTTCAGGCACCCTCGTGGCCGCGCTCCTGGCCCTCCGCGCCTGCGAGGCGCTCGAGCGATACCTCCTGCTCGTCGAGCGCGTCGAGCCCCGACCGCTTCCACCGGGGAGCGGCCGCAGCCTCGGCGGCGGGCTGGCCCTCGTGCTCCTGTCCGTCCTCGTCGTGCACGCTGCCGCGTCGCTCCTCGCGGCGCGGCGCCTGGCGCGCGCGCTGGACGACGCGCGCGGCCGTGGAGTTCCCCTCTCGTGGGCCGAGCTCGGTCCCGCGCCGTCAGCGGAAGAGGACGGCTACCCGTTCTACCGGCGCGCGGCGGAGCGCCTCGGTAACGACACGTGGACGCTCCGGACGCGCGAGTGGAAGGACGAGCCTGCGGCGAGCGACGCGGCGGCGAGCGCCAAGCGCGACCGGCTCCTTCGCGCCGCGGAGGAGCGCCTCTCGCAGGTGGACGACGCTCTCGACCTGCTCGTCGAGGGCGCGCGTCGCCCGCGCTGCTGGCTGACATTCGACGAGCGCTGGCTACACGTGAAGCGAGGCACGGACGACGTCCTCGAGGCCCGGTTCTACCTGGACCTGGCGCGCGGCCGCTGCGACCGCGCCGCCGAGGTCGCCCTCCTGCGGCACCGACTCTGGGACGCCGCGGAGCCCGAGCGCGCCTACCATCTGTGGCTGCACGCGCGCGGGAGCGCGGCCCGCTGGGCGAGGGACCTCGTGCGCAGGGGCGCGCCCTCCGCCGGAGCGTGCCGCCGGCTGCTCGCGGCCCTGGCGGAGGCGCCCCCGCTGGAAGCGCTGCGGCGCGCCCTCCAGGGCGAGCGGCTCGGCCTGTCCGCCTCATGGCGCGTGGCCTACGACCCGCTCCCACTCCCGGCGGAGCTGGGGTGGGTGCGCGACCTCGACCTGGCCCGGGCGCACGAGGAGGTCGACGCCGCCGTCGCGTTGCTCGACGAGCCAGGCGCTGCAGTTCGGAGGCCAGGCCCGAGCCCATGGCCGGTCCGGACCTACTTCCCGGCGACGACGTGGGCCGCATGCTCGACGGGCAAGCTCTTCGATGACTTCGAGCGCACGGAGGAGGCGCGGCGGTTCACTCACCTGGCGCTCCTCATCCGGCTGCATCGCCTCGAGAACGGCGCCTATCCGGCGGCCCTGGGCCCCGCGCCGGACGGCGCCGACCTCGTCTACCGCGTCGTCGACGGCGGCTTCGAGCTGAGCCTGCCCGGGAGGCCGGACCTCCACCTGCGCGTCACGCGCTGACGGTCACACCTTCGCCGGGCGGCGGTGCTGGCCGGTGCTCGGGTCGGGCACGGGGCATACGGTCGCCTTGCCGGCGGCGAGGTCGTAGACGGCGATGCAGTTGCCGCCGCTGCGCTTGGCCACGTACATGGCCTCGTCGGCCTTCTCGACGAGCTGCAGGGCGCGGTTCTCGACGTCGAACGGGCAGATCCCCATCGACGCGCGCACGCCGTGCATGTCCTGCCCCTCGATGCGGAGCCGCACGCGCTCGGCGAAGCGCATGGCCTGGGCGGCGTCGGCGCCGGGGAGGAGGACGGTGAACTCGTCGCCGCCGTAGCGGAAGGCCGAGTCGACCTCCTTGCGGATCGACTCGAAGAGGATCCGGCCGATCTGCACGAGCACCTGGTCGCCCTCGCGGTGCCCCAGGCTGTCGTTGAGCTGCTTGAAGTGGTCGAGGTCGAAGTAGAGCAGCGACAGGTCGTGCTTGAGCCGGATCGCCCGCTCCTTCTCCACCTCGAGGCGGTGGAAGAAGTGGCTCTGGTTGAACAGGCCCGTGAGCTTGTCCGAGACCGACAGCCGCCGCAGCTCCTCCTCGAGCTGGCGCCGCTTGGTGACGTCCTTGCTCACGCCGATCGTGCCCACCCGGGCGCCGGCCGCGTCGGTCAGCCACGACAGGCTCAGGTTCAGCCAGCGCCGCTCGCCCGACTTCGTGCGCACCTCGACGTCGTCGCGCACGACGCCGCTCGGCTCCGCCTTGAGCCGCTCGATCAGGCGCGTCCGCGCGCGCTTGTTCACGTAGAAGCGGTCGGCGCTCTGGCCCAGGACCTCGCCCGCCGACCAGCCGAGGACCTGCTCGGCCTCCTCGTTGAACTCGGTGATCCCGCCCTCGAGGTCGGTCGTGACGATGATGTCCCGCGCCTGCCGCACGATCCCGCGCAGACGGGCCACCTCGTCCTCCACCGCCGCCAGCCGCGCCCGGAGCCGCGCGACCTCGTCCTCCGCGCCACCCTCTGCGCCGCCGGCCGCCTGCGCCGGCGGGGTCGCCTGCGCCGTGGCGGGGTCGGGAGGGAGGTGGTCGGGCGGGGTCATGACCGCGTGCTCCGAAGGGCTCCGGGCGCGTCACAGGGGCCCGGGGGCGAGTCCGGCGGATACCGGCCGGTAACCCCCGATCGTATCAGAGAGCTCGAGAACTTCCCCTCTGCCGGCCAGGGCCCCCTGCCGCGGAGATCGATCGCAGGACCCGATCGACGGCTCGCCTTGCAGCCGGAGCCGTCGGTCACACTCCGTCAGAGCGTCCGCTCCGAGTGCTTGCGGCCGTTGAAGCTGAGCACCTTGCGGCGCTTCTCGACGCTCGTCTCGATGTGCACCGGGCGGTTCCAGATCATCTGCAGGTTCCGCAGGACGTCCTTGGCCTGCTCCTGCTGCAGGTCGTGGCCGTCGTGGCGGTGGACCAGGTAGAGCTCGCCCCGGTTCTCGTAGTTGCCGCTCTCGACGGAGATGAACGGGTTGCCCCAGTTCGTCAGCTCGAAGAGCAGCTTCTCCTTGATCTGCTTGAACTCGCGGCTGGCGATCACGTACTCGCCGCTCTGCTTCGAGTACTCGAACGTGAACAGCTTCTGCTCGCGCGCGAAGTCCTCGGTGAGGAACTCGTCGATGAACAGGATGTCGTTGTAGATGCGCCGGACCTCGAAGATCTTCTCGCGCCCCTTGCCCAGCTTGCGGTCCCAGGTGCGCTTCTTCTCCGCGTCGTCGCACTCGTCCCACTCGGCGCCGAACTTGCCCTTGTTCCAGCGCTCCTCGATGTCGCGGAACAGCTCGATCCCGACCTTGTAGGGGTTCAGGACCCCGGGCCGCGTGCCCATCGTGCCCGCGTGGTGGTCGGCGTAGTCGACCACCTCGTCGTCGGTGAGGACCTTGGTGGTCATCAGGGTCGAGTGCCAGTAGCTGGCCCATCCTTCGTTCATGACCTTGGTCATGGCCTGCGGAACGAAGTAGTAAGCCTCCTCCCGGACCATCGACAGGATGTCCCGCTGCCAGCGCTCGAGCGGCGCGTGCTCGATCATGAACAGGAGCACGTCGCGCTCGGGCTGCTCGGGGAAGTTCTTGCTCTTCTCGATGGCCTCGGTGAGCTTCTTCTTCTGCTCCTCCATGAACTCGGGCGGGTTGACGTAGCGGTCCATGTACTCCTTGGACCGGAGCTTCCGGGGCACCGCCCGCTGCGGCTCGTCGTCGTCGAGGGCCTTCTCGCGCCGCCGCTTGATGAACGGCGAGTGCATGTCGATCAGGTTGTCGAGCGACATGCAGGCGTCGAGGAAGCGCTCGACCTCCTCGTGGCCGTAATTCTCCGCGTAGCGGCGGATCTTCGTCCCGTGGTTCGCCATCTCGTCGATCATCTTGCGGTTGGTCTTGGCGAACCACAGGTTGTTCTTGAAGAAGTCGGCGTGCCCGCACACGTGGCTCATGACCAGCTTCTGGTCGACGAGCGAGTTCGACTTCATCAGGTAGGCGTAGCAGGGGTCGTTGTTGATGACGAGCTCGTAGATCTTCTGCAGGCCGTACGTGTAGCCCTTGGAGAGCTGCTCGTACTCCATGCCGAACTTCCAGTGCGGGTAGCGGGTGGGGAACCCGCCGTAGGCGGCGACCTCGTTGATCTCGTCGTAGTCGAGGAGCTCGAAGCAGACCTCCCAGAAGTCGAGGCCCATCTCGCGCGCGTAGGCCGTGATCCGGCGGGCCCAGTCGGACAGCTCCGGCGTCAGCCCGCCGCGCGGCCGCTCGTGGTACGCCACCTAGCGCCCCTTCCCCAGGAAGTCCTTGATCGAGTCGTAGATCTCCTCGCGGCTGGAGATCGTGCTCAGGATGCAGCGCTCGTCCTTCTCGAACGAGGCCCGCAGGTCCTTGATGAACTGGCCGCTGCCGTAGGCGCTCTTCACCTGCCCGTAGCAGAAGACGTTCACGCGGGGCAGCAGGTGCTCGTCGAGGAGCTTGATGCAGCGGCGCGTGTCGTCGCCGCCCCAGTTGTCGCCGTCGGAGAAGTGGAACGGGTAGATGTTCCAGTCGTCGGGCGGGAACTGCTCCTCGATGAGCCGGTTGCACAGCTCGTAGGCGCTGGAGATCTTCGTGCCGCCGCTCTCGCGGATGTGGAAGAAGGTGTGCTGGTCGACCTCCTTCGCCGTCGCGTCGTGGACGATGTAGCGGCTCTCGATGTTCTTGTACTGGCTGCGCAGCCACGTATCGATCCAGAAGGACTCGATGCGGACGATCTCCTTCTGCTCGAAGCCCATCGAGCCCGAGACGTCCATCATGTAGATGATCACCGCGTTCGCCTCGGGCTCGCGGTGCGTCTTCCAGGAGCGGTAGCGCTTGTCCTCGCGGATCGGCAGGACGAGCGGGTCGTCGGGGTCGTACTCGCCCGACGAGATCTGCCGCAGGAGCGCCTGCTTGAAGGTGCGCTTGAAGTGGCGCAGGCTCTCGGGCCCGCTGCGGTGGATGCCGGTGTAGACGTCCTTCTCCGAGGCGATGGCCTTCTTGCCCTTGGGCTCGATCCGGGGCAGCTCCAGCTCCTCGCCCAGGATCTTGGCCAGCTCCGAGAGCTCGACGTCGACCTCGAGGACGTGCTCGCCCGGGTTCTCGCCGGCCTCGCCGGGACCCCCCGGCTGGTCGCCCTTGCCCAGCGGCTGGCCGATGTCGCCCTCGCCCTGGCCGACGCCGCCGGTGTCCTGGGTCCCGTAGCGGAACCGGGGGAGCTGGATCTGCGGCAGGGGGATCGAGACGACGTTGCGCCCCTTGCGGCCGATCAGCTCGCCCTTGGTGATGTACTTGCGCAGCTCCTTCTTGATCTTCCCGCGGACGATCTGCTTGAACCGCGAGCTGTCACGGCCGATCTTGTTGGTCACGCGCCCGCGCCTCCGCTCTCCCCGGGGTCAGCTCACGACGAGCTGCGCACCGCGTCGCCGCGGGCGAAGATGGACGCCACGAAGTTCAGGACGTCCGTGGCGGAGACGTCGTTGTAGCCGTAGTTCTTGATCAGCCGCGCCTTGACGATGTCGATCTTCTCCTGCGTCTCCTTGTCGATGACGTTGGAGACCAGGTTCTTGAGCTTGATGCTGTCCTTCTGGTCCTCGAACAGCTTCAGCTCGAGGGCCTTCTGCAGGCGCTCGTTGGTCCAGTAGTGGAACTGCTTGCCGTCGATCGCCAGGGCGCCGATGTAGTTCATGATCTCGCGCCGGAAGTCGTCCTTGCGGCTCTCGGGGATGTCGATCTTCTCCTCGATCGACCGCATGAGCCGCTCGTCGGGCTCCTCGTCCTGGCCGGTGTACTTGTTCTTCACCTTCTCGCGCTGCGTGTACGCCTTCACGTTGTCGACGTAGTTGGCGCACAGGCGCGCGATCGCGTCCTCGTCGGCGGAGATGGCCTTCTGGACCTCGTTCTTGACGACGTCCTCGTACTCCTCCTTCACGACGGCCAGCAGGTCCTTGTAGTGCTTCCGCAGGTCCTCCGACGCGATGAGCGAGTGGTGGCGCAGCCCCTCCTCGAGCTCGTTCAGGACCATGAACGGGTTGATCGTCCCCTCGCCCTGGTCGGAGACGAGGGCGTTGCTGATCTTGTCCTGCACGTAGCGCGGCGAGATGCCGTGCATGCCCTCGCGCGGGGCGGCCTCGCGCAGCTCGGCGATGTTGTCCTCGGTGAAGCCGGGGAGCGACTTGCCGTTGTAGAGCTTCAGCTTCTGCAGGAGCGAGAGGCTGGCGTTCTTCGGCTCCTCGAGCCGCGTGAGCACGGCCCACATGGCCGCCATCTCGACCGTGTGCGGGGCGATGAACTTGCCCTTGACCTTCTGCTGGTTGAAGTCCTTCTCGTAGATCTTGATCTCGTCCGAGAGCGTCGTGATGTACGGGATGTCGATCTTCACCGTGCGGTCGCGGAAGGCCTCCATGAGCTCGTTGCTCTGGAGCTTGCGGTACTCGGGCTCGTTGGTGTGGCCGAGGATGACCTCGTCGATGTCGGTCTGCGCGAACTTCTTCGGCTTGATCTTGTGCTCCTGCGTGGCGCCGAGCAGGTCGTAGAGGAAGGCCACGTCGAGCTTCAGGATCTCGATGAACTCGATGATCCCGCGGTTGGCGATGTTGAACTCGCCGTCGAAGTTGAACGCGCGCGGGTCGGAGTCCGAGCCGTAGACGGCGATCTTGCGGTAGTTGATGTCGCCCGTGAGCTCGGTCGAGTCCTGGTTCTTCTCGTCCTTGGGCTGGAACGTGCCGATGCCGACGCGGTCCTTCTCGGAGAGGACCAGGCGGCGCACGCGCACGTGGTTCTCGAGGGCGGTCCACCAGTCGCCGTCGTACTTGTCGAGCAGCAGCTTGAAGTTGAACCGGCTCGAGGGGTCGAGGTCGCCGTGGATCTCGACCGGGTAGCGCAGGTCCTTCTTGCGGTCCTTGAGCAGCTCGTCGACGAACTCGCGGCGCACCTCGGACGGCACGAGCTTGAGCGGCTCCTCGTGCATGGGGCTGTCCTCCCACTCGTCGTTGGGGGACATGCGCCACTGGAACGTGTAGAGGGCGCCCTCGTCGATGCGCGAGTAGTGCTCGATGCCCTTCTTGAGCATGCGGGCGATCGTCGACTTCGACGACCCGACCGGGCCGTGGAGGAGGATGACGCGCTTCTCGGTCCCGAAGCCCTCGGCGGCCGACTTGAGCACGCCGACGAGCCGCATGAGCGGCTCCTCGAGCCCGAACACGGCGTCCTTCCCGTGCTCGATCGGGTCCTGGAAGAACTTGTAGCGCGTGAGGCTCCGCTTGTAGCGCGTGGTCTCGTCGGACCCCCACGACATGACCATGTCGTAGACGCGCTGGAAGGCGTTGCGGGTCACCTCCGGGCGCTGGTGGACGATGTTCAGGTAGTCCTCGAAGGAGCCGACCCAGTGCAGGGAGCGGTACTGTTCCTGATTCGAGAACCGGCGGGCCAGGGTCCTGAAGCTCACTCCGTGCACCTCTCGACCGACGGGGGACGGGACCAGCGCGGCGCGCCGCGCGCACCGCGGTGGGCATGATACCCCTGACCTGCGTCATGTGCGGTCGGGGCAAGCGCGTTACCCGAGTGTGAGTCTAGAGGGTCGGCGCGGCTTCGTCAGGGCGCGTCCGGCGAGCCCGACGTGACCCGACCGGGGGCGGGGCGTTACGCGGAGTCGACCCGTCGCGCCCGCGCGCGGGATGGGCGCCGCCGGTCGAGGTCGATGAGCCCGGCGGCCTCGAGCAAGGGGAGCACGTAAGACGCGACGGCGTGGTCGCGGTTCTCGCTCGAGAGCACGGCCAGGAGGACGTCGTCCGACGTGCGCACCCAGCCCTCGGGGTCGTCGGCGCCCAGGTCGCGCAGGGCCTTGAGCCCGCCGTCGAACGCCTCGGCTCGGAGCGTCACCGTCCCGCCGCGCGACGTCTTGACCTCGAGGCCGTCCGGCGTCTGCGCGCGCACGGTGAACGGCCGCGACGAAGCGCCGGCGCCGGGCGTCTGGAAGGTGCGCCGGGTGAGGTCGGGGAGGGCGAGCACGGCGTCGAAGGCGTCCATGCCGGCAGTCTACACGCCGACGTCGATCGGCCGGTCCGGGGGACCGTCGCGCAGGAGCGCGGCGAGGGCGCGCGCCAGCCCGCGTGGCGCGAAGACGTCCGACGAGGCGAGCAGCTCGTCGAGCGTCCACCAGCGGCGCCGCGTGATGTGCTCGGCGCGCAGGTCGTCCTCCTCGAGGAGCGTGGCGGTCGCGAGCGCGGCCTCGACGCGCACCAGGTGGATGCGCTCGCGCTGCCGGATGACGCGGTCGGCCCAGGGGAACGTGTGCTCTCGCACCCACACGCAGGGTCCGAGCGCGGCCTCCTCGAGGCCCACCTCCTCGCCGAGCTCACGGCGCAGGGCCGCCTCGTGCGTCTCGCCTGGCTCGAGCCCGCCGCCGGGCGTGGCCCACCAGGACCGCCCGTCGAGCTCGAAGCGCACCAGGAGCACGCGGTCGACCGGGTCGAGGACGAGGGCCCGGGCGGCCTCGCGCAGCTCGGGCTTCACCTGAGCGCCCGCACGTCGTCGCGACGGGCGCGCGCCCCGAGGCCGCGCGCGAGCAGGTCGCGGCGAAGCTTGAGCGAGGTGGTGCGGGGGAAGGGCTCCGGCTCGACGAGGAGGCCGGCCGGGCGCAGGTGCTCGGGGAGGGCGCGCGCGCGCCGGGCGGCCTCCCCGACCAGCCCGTCGACCAGGCCGTCGGCGGACCCGCGCGGGCGGACGACGAGGAGCAGGCGCTCGTCGTCGCCGGGCCGGGCGGGCCAGACGGCGTGCGCGGCCACGACCGCGTGCTCCTCGGCCGCCGGCAGGCCGTCGAAGCGACTCTCGACCTCCTCGGGGTAGACGTTCTTGCCCCCGGCCGTGACGACCATGTGCTTCTTGCGGCCGACGAGGCGCAGGTGGCCGGCGGCGTCGAGCACGCCGAGGTCGCCCGTGCGCAGCCAGCCGTCGACGATCGTCTCGCGCGTCAGGTCGGGGTCGTCGAGGTAGCCCTGGAACACCTGCGGTCCGCGCACGACGACCTCGCCCACGCCGTCGGGGCCGCGGCCGTCGATGCGCACCTCGGTGCCCGGGAGCGGCAGGCCGACCGTGTCGTCGCGGAAGGGGCGCAGGTCGTTGACCGTGACCACGGCGCAGGCCTCGGTCAGGCCGTAGCCGATCGCCACCGGGAGCCCGAGGTCGTAGAGGGCGCGGGCGGTGTCGCGCGGCACGAAGGCGCCGCCGGCGAAGATCCGCGACAGGCGCCCGCCGAGCGCGCGGTGGACCGGGGCCAGGAGGGCGCGGCTGACCGCCGCGCGGGGGCGGTCGCGCGTGAGCCAGGCGTTGAGGGCGCGCACGCCCCGGAGGCCCGTGGCGGCCAGCCCCTCGTGCGCGTCGAGGCGCTCGCGCAGCCGCCCCTCGAGCGCCTGGAGGAGCGCCGGCACGGCCGACAGGTGCGTCACGCCGTGGTCCTGGCAGGCCCGCACGAGCCACTCGGGCCGCAGCGTGCGCAGGTGCACGACCCGCGCGCCGCAGAGGACCGGCACGAGGAAGCCGCACATGAAGTCGAGCGCGTGGTTGGTGGGGAGCACCGACAGGTAGACGTCGTCCTCGGCGAGCGGATAGAGCGTGGCCAGGGCCTCGAGCTGGCTCAGGTAGCTCCGGTGCGTGAGGACGCAGCCCTTCGGCCGACCGCCGGTGGTGCCGGACGAGTAGACGATCGCCGCCGGCGCGTCGCGCTCGCCCACGACGGGAGTCCAGGGCGCCGGCCGCGTCCCGGCGAGGGCGTCGTCCCAGCCGAGCCCGGGGGACGGGTCGCCGAGCGGGCCGTCGACGAGGACGACCTCGAGCGTCAGGGGCGCGTCGCGCAGGCGGCGCCACACGGGGCCGTCGGTGAGGAGCGCCCGGGCCCCGCAGTGCGCGAGGAGCCGCGCCAGCTCGGCGCCCTCGGCGCGCGCGTCGAGCGGCACGAGGACGCAGCCGAGCCCGAGCCCCGCCAGCGCGCCCTCGAGCCAGCGCGGCCCGTTGGACATGGCGATCGCCAGGCGGTCGCCCGGGCTGACGCCGCGCGCCGTCAGCCAGGCGCCCAGCCGGCCGGCCTCCTGCGCCGCCTCGCGGAACGTGCGCTCGACGACCACGCGGCCGCGGTCGGTCAGGACGAGGAACGGGTTGCTCCGGTGCGCGTGGACGGCGTGCGCCAGCGCCGGGCCGAGCGACGGGTAGCGGTCGAGGCGGAACGCGCGGCGCGTCGGGTCGAGCGGGGCGGCGAACACGTCAGAGCCGCTCGCGGACCTTGCGCGCCAGGTCCGCGAAGCTGCGCACCTCGGCGAGCTCGTAGTCGGGGAGCTCCACGCCCAGCTCGAGCTCGAGCGCGCTGAGCAGGTCGAGGGCCTGGACGCTGTCGATCCCGAGCGCCTGGAACAGGTCGTCGTCGGGCCGCAAGGCGTCCGGGGCGCGCCCGAAGCGCGCGCGCGCCAGGGCGAGGAGGCGGTCGGTCACGCGGGCCAGGTCGTCCACTCGACCGAGTGTCGGTGACCGGCCGACGCCGGGCCAGGGGGGCGCGTCCGTCACCCGGGAGGCCCGGCCGCCTAGACGCTGGACCAGCGCTCCCGCGGCGGCCGCGGGTCGCGGTGGACCCGCGCGCGCCAGCCGTCGCGGGCCTTGAGGGAGACCGCGCCGTGCGGCCAGCCGTCGAAGCGGCGCCGGAGGAGGGCGAGGATCCGCCGCGCCGTGGGGCGGTCGGCGATTCCGGAGACCTCCAGCCCGTAGACGTCCTGCAGCACGTCGACCGCGGCGAAGTCGCTGAGCCACGCGTAGCCACCCTCTGCCAGGGCGGCAAGCGCCTCACCCCGGTGGCCGAGGAGCTCGGGCGAGAAGCGGAAGCGGTTCATCGAGGTCCACCATGGCACCGCCGCGCCCGCCGCGCCCGTCCCTCTCCGGCCATGGAGGCTGGAGAGCGGCTGCCGGTCGGCGCGGCCGCGATCGACAGGGAAAAGCCCGGGTCCGCGAAGGGCTACGTGCGCTACCTCACCTGGGGCATGGGACGAAACCTGAGAATCGGATAGTCAGTATCGAGGGGGGATCTGAGTGACGCTCTGCGGCCCGAGGAGCAACGCCTCGCCTCTCGAAGGGACGTGAGCTGTTGCGAGTCCTCCTCGTGGACGATGACCCGATCGTCCTCCGCTTCCTGATCGACGTGCTCGATGCGGCGGGCCACGAGGTCGTCGCCGTGCAGGCGGTCGATGGCGCCGACCTCGCCCGCTGCGCCGACGCCCTCGCGGCGGGCCCGCTGGACGCGCTCGTGGTCGACCTGCGCATGCCGCTCGACACCGCGCACGTCGTCGCCATGGTCCGGGCAGCGGCGCCGGCGGCGACCGTGGTCCTGTGCACGGGGACGGAGGTCCTGCCCGAGGACCTGGAGCGCATCGCGCCAGACGCGTTGCTCATGAAGCCGTTCGCGGCCGAGGCGCTGCTCCGGATGATCGCCGCGCCGCCCGCGGGTGGCCGGCGGTGACGACCAGGCGCAACAGGCGCAGCGAGGGGCGGGAAGGCGACGGCCGGCGGCGCGGCCGCCCGCGGCAGGCGCCGGTCGAGTTCGACGCCCTCCCGCCCGTGTTCCGTCTCCGGCGGCGTGAGGAGGATGTGGCCCCGGCAGAGCCCGTGAACGCCGCCGCCCGCCGCCTCGCCCTGGACACGGACCTGCAGGAGGCGCTGCGGCGGCTCGCCGTCGGGGCGCTCGACTCCGGTCGTTGGCGTTCGGGCTCCGTCGTCGACGGCGCGGTGACGTGGGTGGCGCTCGTGGCTCCGATCGGCCGCGAGGTGGCGCAGGCGGTGATCCTGCCCCTCAGCCGCGCCGCGGATCCGGAGCGCCTCGACGGGCTCGCGCCCGGGATCACGCCGCGGGAGCGCGAGGTGCTCGCGCTGTCGCTGCAGGGGCGCTCGCCGCGAGAGATCGCCGCCGACCTGGGGATCAGCTGGCACACCGTCCGCACGCACATGAAGCACGCCTACCGGGCCCTCGGCGTCTCGAGCCGCGCCGAGGCGCTCTCGGTCGTGTCCGATGGCGAGGCCCCGCGCATCGACGTGGGCCTGCTCGGCGGCGACGGAGCACGGGCGAGGGCGATCCGGGGGCACGGCAACGGCGGCTGACCGGACCGCGTGCGGGGCCGCACGGGCCCGATCCTGGGCGGCGACGCGGCGCATCGGGGCCGGGGGCCGACCTCGATCGCCGGTCGTCGTGCCGAACGAGGACGGTCACCGAGGGACGCCTGGGTTGCACGAGGACGCCGAGGTACTTCGAGCCGAGGAGCTCGGTGAACCGCGGTGGGTCCCTGGGTGCCCTGGAGACCGGTCTCCTCGTCGGGTGAGGGTCAGGGCGGTGGCCCGCCCGCATCGCCGTGAGCCGCGCGCTCGCCGTGCACGTGCGCCGCCCTGGCGCGGTGGCGCGCGTGCCCGTCGCCGCCACTACAATCCGCGAGCGATGCCGGCCCCCGCCCACGACGACCTCGGTGCCCGGAGCGTCCCGCCCCAGGGCGGCGTTCGCCGGTGCGACGTGCTCGTCGTCGGGGCCGGGGCCGCGGGGCTCCTGGCCGCCCTGGCCGCCCGCGGGGCGGTCGGCCCCGATGGCGCGGCGCGGACGCCGGCCGCGGACGCGCCGTCGGTCGTCCTCCTCAACAACGAGGCGCGGCTGGGGCTCAAGCTCCTCGTCTCGGGCGGCGGCCGCTGCAACGTGACCCACGCCCGCGTCGACGAGCACGACTACCAGACCGGCGCGCCGCACGTGCTCCGCGGGCTCCTGCGCGCCTTCCCGGTCGCGAGCGTGCGCGCCTTCTTCGAGCGGCGCGGCTGCCCGCTCTACGAGGAGCCGCCGGGCAAGCTCTTCCCCGTCAGCGACGACGCACGGCAGGTGCTCGGGGTGCTCTTGGCGGCGGTGGAGCGGGCCGGCGCGCTCCTCCTCGCGCCGGCCGAGGTGGTCGACCTCGCGCCGCCGTTGGCCGGCGAGGACGGCCCCTGGCGGGTCGCCCTCGCCGACGGGGGCGCCTGGCGGGCCCGGCGCGTGGTCGTGGCCACGGGGGGGCTGAGCCTGCCCAAGACCGGCTCGCGCGGGTTCGGGCTCGAGGTGCTGGCGCGGCTCGGGCACACGATCGAGCCGCCGCTCCCCGCGCTCACGCCGCTCCTCCTGTCCGACGAGGGGCCGCTCCGGGGTCTGGCGGGCGTGACGTCGCCGTTCGTCCTCACGCTCGCGCCGCGCGGGGCGCCGCCCGAGCAGGTGGCGGGCGCGCGCTTCCGGCCGCTCGCACGGGCGGCGGGCAGCCTGCTGGTCACCCACAAGGGGGCCAGCGGGCCGGCGGCGCTCGACGTCAGCGGCCCCTGCGCGCGCGCGCTCGCGCGGCGCGAGGAGGTCGCGCTCCTGGCTGACGTCTGGAGCCTGCATCAGCCCGACGGGCCGTGGGCTTCGTACCTCGACCTGCCCCGCCCGCCGGGGGCGTGCCTCGCCGCCGACGAAGCCCCGCGACCGCCGACGCGCGAGGCGTTCCTCGCCGCGGCGGCGCCGCTGCTCGAGGACCGGGCGCGCGGGCTCGGCAACGCCCTCGCCGAGCGCCTGCCGCGCTCGCTCGTGCAGGCGCTCCTGCGCGCGAGCGGGCTGGACCCGGCCCGCCCGATCCGCCAGGTGGACGCGCGCGGCTGGGGCCGCGTCCACGTCGCCCTGACCCAGGCGGACCTGCGCCTCGTCGGCGTCGACGGCTACCAGAAGGCGGAGGTCACCGCCGGCGGGGTCGTCCTCCAGGAGCTCGAGCGGACGACCCTGGAGAGCCGCCGGCACCCGGGCCTCTTCTGCTGCGGCGAGGTGGTCGACGTGACGGGGCGGCTAGGCGGGTTCAACTTCCAGTGGGCGTGGGCCAGCGGTTTCGCGGCCGGCGCGGGCGCCGCGGCCACGCTCGCGCGCGGGTAGGCGTGCGCCGAAGGCGGTGGGTTCCGATCGACACCTACGGCGCCTCCGCCCTTGCTCGAGGCGGTCCGGCCGAAGAGCCTGGGGCGTCGGGGGAGCGAGGCGGGGTGGCAGACGAAGGGCTGGAGGCGGCGCGACGGCGCTGGCTCGCGGGCGGCGCGCTCGAGGACGGGGTGGCCTACCTGAGCCGGCGCCTGCGGGCCGGTGAGGTGGACGACGACCTCCTGCGGGTGGCCGCCCACTGCGGGCACCCCGCGGCCCGGCAGGTGCTCGCCGCGCGCGGGCGTCGCTCGGACCTGCCGGTGGCGCCCCCCGCGGCGCGGCCGGGCGCCGTCGCGCGCGTCCGCTTCGCCCTGGCCGGCGTGCCCGTGGGGGAGCCGGTGGCCTGGCAGGGGCTCGACCCCGCGCAGCGCGGGCGCCTGCACGACCTGCGGACGTGGGTGGAGCGGTTGGCCCTCGCCGGGAGCCAGGGCAAGGCCGCCTGCGTCCGGGCGGCGGTCGCAGCGGCGCGGCGTGCGCTCGACGGGGCGGGGGCGCCGACGGACGGACCCGGGTGGGCGGGGGTCGACCGGGCGGTCGAGTGGCTGCGCTGCCCGTGCCCGGCGCACGAGAGCGGCGCCCTGGACCTGCTCCTCTGGGACGACGAGGCGCGGCCGCCGCGCTGGGCCGACCGGGCCGGCGCGGCAGCGTGGGCCGTGCGCTCGGCGCGCGCCCTGGGCGACGTGGCCGCCGCCGCCGCGATGGCCGCCGAGGCCGCCGCCATGGCGGTCGGGCCCGTCGCGGTCGAGGAGGCGATGCGCGATCACCTGCTCGGCTGGGCGCTCGCCGAGCGCGACCCCCTTCTCGACGGGCCCTGACCGCCACGAGGACCGCGCGCCGCGGCGGAGCGGTCAGCGCGCGGTCGTCCGCCGCTCTCGGCGCTCTCCGTCGATGACGACGGGCACCATGCCCTGCGGGCCCGGCAGCTCGAGCGGGAGGTGATGCGTCATGTGGGTCTCGCCGTCGGGGACGTCGCCGGCGGCGGGCAGCCGGAGGGTCAGCTTCATGTCCATGGGGGCTGGGCTGGGGAGCTGCTGGCCCTGCATGCGCGCGAGGACGAGCTGAACGCTCACGGCGACCGTCACCCACTCGCGCCCGTCCGCCTGCTCGAGGCCCACGAGCTTGCCCGAGCCCTTGCTCGCGCCGACGTCCACGTCGCCGGGCGCGAGGCCGAGGGCCTCGACCAGGCGCGCCGGGTCGATCGTCCACGTGCCGCCGACGGGCTGCGGCTCCGCGGGCAGGAAGGCGCCGAAGATCTGGGCCTCGGTCCGGCCCTTCGCCTCGCGCTCGCTGCGATCGCGCGTCGTCCCCTCCAGGTCCGACCGGAGCGCCTCGGGCAGGGGGGCGGAGCCCTCCGCGGCGGCGAACGCGTGGCGCTGCGCGGCCTCGTCACGGGTGAGCAGCACCTTCACGCCGGTGACGTCCACCGGCTCGCCCTCCCGGTCGACGAAGGCCTCGTACGTGCGCAGGACGCGGGTCGGCTTGCCGTCCGCGCCGACCTCCTGGACCTCGTCCACGTAGGTCGCCGACGAGCGCATCTCCATGACGGTCTGGCCGGCCATGGTCTGCTTCGTCGCGTCCTCCTCGACCACGCGCGTGCGCTCGCCGACGGCCGGGTCGCGGCCGGCCAGGGCGCGCAGGTCGAAGGTCTGGTCCGCCGCCGCGGCGCCGGCGAGCAGGACCAGGGAGAAAGCGGCGCATGAGGCAGTGCGTGCGGTCATAGAGACTCCTGAGGGGGCCCCCCAGGCCAGGGGCTCCTGAGGGGCTGCACGCTACGCCACCACCAGGGTCGCCGCCACGGCGCTGACGGGCACGTGGGCGGTCGGCGACGTGGCGTGCAGCGTCTTGCAGCTCCGACCGCTCGACCCCTTCGACGACCGAGCGGGTTGGCCGTTTCCCGACGGGCGCGCCACCGGCGGGAGGGTGTCAGCCGGCGACGTTCTCCTCCAGCCACGCGATGATGTCCGCCGACTCGTACATGGGCTGGCCGTCGATGAACAGGCAGGGGACCTGGTCCTCGCCGCCGCGGCGGACCAGCTCGTCCTGGGCGCCGGGCTCGCGCAGGGTGTCGCGGTAGCGCACCTGCGCCTCGAGCCCCAGGACCTTGACCTTGCGCATGACCCGCACGCAGAAGGGACAGCTGTCGAACTTGAACAGCTCGAGGTCCACCTCGCGACCGTCCTTGAGCTTGACCATCTCGCCTCCTGGTCCGCTCCGATCTTCGCACGGCGACCCGGAGCGACGACCCCGACGTGGCGGCGTCGGGCGCGCCACCGCGTGGTCACTCGGGGAGGGTCTCCGGGTGCCGCTGCAGCCAGGCGTGGATGAGCCGGGCCACGCCGTCGTAGTCCGCGATCCCGGCCTGGACCTCGTTGGCGCGCAGGTAGGTGTCGTAGACCCGCTCGCTCGCGCTGCGCACCGCCGGGACCTGCACCGCCTTCTGGATGGCCACGGCCTCGCGCGCGTCCGCCACGAGGTCGGGCTCGAGCGGCACCTGCGCGTCGTCGACGAAGAGGTCGACCACGAAGAACAGCGTCGAGTAGCGCAGCCGTGGATCGTCGGAGCGGACGAGGGATAGCCAGGCGATGAAGTTCGCGTCCGCTTCCCGGGCGAAGCCGGCCTGATGGGCCTTCTCGTGCGCCATGCAGTGCGGGAGGGAGCGCGGATCGATGGCCGGGTCGACCATGGCTTCGGTCGTCCACGGGAGCGTGACCCCCGCCCAGCCGCCGACGGCCATGAGGCGCGGCGGGAGGAGCCGCACCCGGCGGCCGGGGACGGCGGCCTCGGCCAGCCCGAGCTCGCGGAGCGTCCGCTGGACCGCCTCGTCCACGGCGCGCTCCAGCCCCGCCAGGTCGGGCCGGCCCCAGGGGACCCGGGCCGCGTTGGTCGCCCGGACCACCCGGTCCGCGGTCCTGCCGAACGAGCCGCCCGCCTCGACGAGGCCCAGCCGCTCCCCGACCGACGGTCGGCGGTAGTTGAGCCCCCACGAAGGGCTGAACGCGTGAGCCAGGGCCGCGGCCACGACCAGGAGGCGCCAGGCGCTGGCGCGGAGGAAGCGCCGCGCGCGGCTCGGGGACGCGCCTCCCTGGACGCCCGCCGTGGAGCCCCCCGCCGTGGAGCCCCCCGCCATGGAGCCGATCGACGCGGTCGCAGCCGCTGACCACGTCGGCGCCGGCGAAGCCGACCACGCCGATGACGCCGGCGCCGTCGAGCGGGTCGTGCGCAGGGCCCCGCCGAGCACGAGCAGGAGCAGCGCGACGCCGAGGGTCACGCCTGGTGAGATCGGCGTGGCGTCCAGCGCGGCGTGGACCCTCGCCACGATCGGGAACAGGGCCTGCCCGTAGACGGCCTCGACCGTGGGCGCCGGGGCCAGGGCCAGGACGAGGGCGTGCGCCGGGAGCAGGGCCAGCAGCCAAACGCCGGGTCGCCGCACGAGCGGCGTCGTCGCACCGAGCGCGCCCCCTCCCCCCCCGGGCAAGGCGCGCCTCAGGAGCGAGCCGGCGGCGGCCGCTTGCCCGCGCCCAGGAAGGTGGCCAGGACGCGCTCGAACGCCCCCACGCTCTCGTGCCGGTCGCGCGGGTCCTTCTCCAGGGCGCGCATGACGGCGTCGGCGAGCGCCGGCGGAACGTCCGCCCTGAGGTCACGGATCGGGCGGGGCGGCTCGTGCGCGTGCAGCGCCAGGAAGCCGAGCGACGTCTTGCTCTCGAACGGCAGCTTGCCCGTGAGCATCTCGTAGATCACGAGGCCGGCGGCGTACTGGTCGGCGGCGTCGCCGACCTCGGACCCCCGCGCCTGCTCGGGGGACGCGTAGCGCGGCGTCCCCAGGTAGCCGGCGGTGGCCGACTGCCCGGCGTCGTCGAAGACCCGCGCCAGGCCGAAGTCGAGGACCTTCGCCTGCATGCCCTTGCCGACGAGCACGTTGGCCGGCTTCAGGTCGCGGTGGACGATCCCCTTGCGGTGGGCCGCCCCCAGCCCGGACAGGATCCCGGCCCCGATCCGCGCCGCGCGCATGGCCGGGAAAGGGGCCTCGTCGGCGATGAGCTTCTTGAGGGTCGGGCCCTTCACGAACTCGAGCGCCAGGTAGTAGAGGCCGTCGAGGTCGCCGGCGTCGTAGATCTCGATCAGGTGCGGGTGCTTGAGGCCCGCCACGGCGCGCCCCTCGCGCAGGAACCGCCGCGGCGCCTCGCCCGAAGACAGCGCCGGCTTGAGCACCTTGACGGCCGCCTCGCGCCCGAGCGTCTGGTGGCGCGACTCGAACACCCAGGCGAAGGAGCCCTCGCCCACGTATCGGAGGAGCTCGTAGCTGGCGATCTGCACGCCGATGAGCTCGTTGGGCGTGGTCACGTGGATCGACGGGGGCCGCGGGCCCGCGGGGCCGCCGCCCGTGGAGGCCGGGCCGGCGCCGGGCGGGCCGCCCGTGCGCTTCTGCTCGACCCGGGCCTTCCGCTGGTTCAGGTCCATGGGCGCGAACTCCTTGCCGTCCAGGCGCGACAGGACCAGCAGGGCCCGGTCGAACTCACCGATCGCCTCCAGGCTGGCAGCATAGCTTAGCTGAGGGCCGACCTCCTCCTGGAAGTGGACGGCGTCCGGAAGCCCGTCCCCGAAGGCCCCTGCGGCCTCGGCGTGGCGCCCGGCCTGGTGGTGGACCTCCGCGGCGATCACCCGGGCCTCCGCCCAGCGCTCGGACTCGGGCGAGATCGGGGCCAGGACCCGCAGGGCGTCCTCCCCCTGCCCCAGGCGGGCGTGAACCTCGGCCGCCTCGACGGGCCGGTCGCAGCGCTCGAGCAGCAGCGCCTGGCGGGCGTGGTCGCCCGCCCGCCCGGCCGCGTGCGCGGCCGCCTCGAGGTCCTGGGCGCGCTCGTAGAGGAGGGAGGCCCGGCCGTACTCCTCCGCCTCGTCCCAGAGCTCGGCCGCCCGGGCGAGCTGGCCCGCCTGCTCGGCGCACTCGGCCGCCGCCGCCGCCGCCCCCGACCCGGCGTAGAGGTCGATCGCGGCCTCGAGCTCCCCCAGCGCCGCCGCCGCCTCGGCCGCCTCCTGCCCGCACTCCGCCCGCACGAGCAGGGCAACGGCCGCCGGATCGCCCGCGCGCCGCAAGGCCCGCGCCGCCTGGGCCACCCGCTCGCGCTGGCCTGGCTTGAGGGCGCCCTCGGATGGGACGCCCTGGAGGAGGCAGCGTGCCACGCCCCGGTGGTCGCCGGCCTCCTCGAACAGCGCCCGCGCCTCCTCGACGTTGCCGGCCCGCTCGAACCAGGGCGCGGCGTCCGATCGCCGGTCGGCCCGGAGGCACAGGCCCGCGATCCGGTCGGCCAGCCGGGGCCGCGCCTCCTCGAGGAGGCCCTTCTTGCCCAGGTGGTGCCAGTAGTCGCGGGCGTCCGGGCTCGCGCTCCAGGCGGCGTCGAGGGCGTCGATTGCCTCGTCGAGCCGCCCGGCGCGCTCGAGCAGGTCGGCCGCCTCGAAGCGCAGGCCCCCCGCGAGCGCGACCTCGACGGCGGCGTCGTCGCGCCCCGCCTCCACGTGCTCCCGGACGAGCGCGCGGGCGTCGGCGCCGGCCGGCAGCGACCGCCGCGCGGCGGTGGGACGGCGGCTCCGTCGCCGCCCGGGCGCGTCGCTGGCCGCGTCCCTGGCCGTGTCGCGGGCGCCGGCACCTGCGCCCGCGCGGCCCGCGCCTCGTCGAGCCGCCCGGCCGCCACGAACATGTCGGCGGCCAGGGCCGCCAGGCCGTGCGCCAGGAGCAGCCGCCCGCCGCGGACCCGGTCGCCCAGGTCCTCCCACACGAGCGCCGCCTGGTGCACCTCGCCCGCCCGGACCAGGCGCGCGGCGCGCCGTCGCAGCACCAGCCGCTCGAGCAGACCGTATCGCAAGGCGCGCGCCAGGGCGCGCTCGAGCGCCAGGGCCGCGACCACCCCCAGGCACGCCGCGAGGTGCAGGTCGACCCACCCCCGCCCGCGGCCGGCTGCGCCCAGCGTCGCGCGTAGCCAGGGCGCCGCCTGGAGACCGAACGCGTCGGGCGCCGGGCCGGCGCGGAGCGCGTCCTCCCAGGCGATCAGGCGCGCGTCGCCGTCGGCCAGGAGGTCGACCCCGCGGGCGCGGAGGACGAGGTCGCCCGCGTGGACGCCGGCGAGCAGCACCGCCAGCGCCACGAGGCGCCCCCACCAGCGGCTCCGGCGCGGCGCGGGGAGCGGCCGGGGCGAGATCGGCCCGGTCGGGAGGCCGTCGGCCGCCGAGGGAGGGGCCTCCCTCCCTGGAGCAGGCGCTGCGGCTCCGGGAGGCGCCGCTTGCCTGCGCCGGCGCTCGGTGGTGCGCACCCGCTCGCCCACGCCCGTGCCCGCGGCGAGGCTCTCGGCGGACCCGGAGGGCCTGGACGGCGCCGTCGGGCCGGGCCCGCCGCGCGCGGCGGTCCGCGACGACGTCTTGCGCACCTCCTGGCGGCGCGACTCCGCCAGGGCCTCGAGCGCCAGCGTCGAGCGCGAGGAGGTCCGCCGCGCTCGCGTCGCGTCGTCGGCCTGGACCTCGGCCGAGGGTTGAAGGGCCGCGGTGCTCCGCTGGGGCGCGGCGGGGGGGTCTGGCCCCGTGGCCGAGGCGGGCGCGTCTCCGCCGCCCGTGATGGCCATCACCGGCAGGCCCTCCAGCAGGGCCAGGGCCTCGGCGGCCGTGCGCGGCCGGTCGTCGGGGTGCTTCGCCAGCAGCGCGTCGAGCGCCTGGGCCAGGCGCTCGGGGGCCCCGGCGAGGCGGTGGCGCAGGTCCGGCACGGGCTCGCGCAGGTGCGCCTGCAGGACCTTGAGCGGGTTGTCGCCCGGGTAGGGCGGCTCGCCCACGAGCAGCACCCAGAGCGTCGCGCCGGCCGCGTAGATGTCGATCGACGGCCCCACCTCCTGGCCGCGGATGAGCTCCGGCGCCATGTAGAAGGGGGTGCCCAGGATCGTCCCCGTCTGCGTGAGGACCGACGAGCCCTCGACCGCGCGCGCCAGGCCGAAGTCGGCGAGCTTGACCCGGCCCTCGGGGTCGACGAGGACGTTCGCCGGCTTGACGTCGCGGTGGACGATCCCCTGGGCGTGGATCGCCCCCAGCCCGGCGAGGATCCCGCGCGCGGCGCCGACCGCCTGCGGCAGCGGCAGCCGCCCCCGGCGGTCGACCAGGTCCTGGAGCGAGCCGCCCTCGAGGTACTCGAGGGCCAGGTAGACGCCGCCGCCCGCGGCGTCGCCCGTCGCGAGGCAGCGGACCACGTGCGGATGCTCGATCCCGAGCAGGACGCGCGCCTCGCGGCGGAAGCGGCCGAGCTGCTCGCGGTCGCTGGCGTCGCCGCGGATGACCTTGAGCGCTGCGCGGACCCCCGCGCGCCGCGCCTCGAAGACCGTCCCCATGGACCCCTGGCCGATCCTGCGCTCGATCCGCCAGCCGTCGATCTCCGCCCCGACCGGGAGCATCATCCGGCCGCATGGTCGATCATGCCGTCGCCCCGCGCAACCTGCGGGGGACGCCCGGCGCGCCCGCAGGTCGCGTGTCGGCGCGCGTCGGATGCCACGCGTAGGATGCGCGCGTGCCGACCCGGCTGCGACCGCGCCGTCCGCCCAGCCTCGACCGCGCCGAGCGCGCCGCCGCGCGAGCGCTCGCGGCCGACGTGGACCGCGCGCGCCTGGCCATCGCCGCGGACCTCGGCGTGGACCTCGGCGCGGACCTCGGCGCGAGGCCAGGCGACGAGGGCCGCGGCGGCGGGGGCGACGACCTCGACGCCCGGGTCACGCAGACCCTCGTGGGCCTCTGGACCGAGCGCTTCGCGGCGGGGGCCTCGCCCCCCACCGCGGACCCGAATTGTCAAAGACCGACCGACGCCGGAGACGAACAGGAGCCTAACACCCGGGTCCGACATCTCCGGGCGACCGCCCTGACCGCCCTCCTCGAGCGCCCCTGCGACGCCGCCCTCGCCCGCCGCCTCGTCCAGGCCCACGAGCTCGGCTGCGCCCGGCGCGTCGTCGCCCGCCCCGACGGCCCGGTCCTGGTCGAGACCGCCGCAAGGCGCAGCCGGGGCGTCTACTACACGCCCGAGGACGTCGTCGCCTACATCATCGATGAGACGCTCGGGCCCCTCCTGCGCTCGCCGGCGGTCCGGGAGCCGCGCGCCGCGCTGGCCGCCCTCCGGGCCCTGCGCGTCCTCGACCCCGCCTGCGGCGGCGGCGCCTTCCTCCTCGGCGCCCTGACGCGCCTCGCCGCGGCCTACCGGGACGTCGCCCGCGCGCTCGGGCCGGACGCGCCGCCGGAGCTGGCGCGCCCGGCGACCCTGGCGCTCACCAACCTCCGCGGCGTCGACCTCGACCCGGGCGCCCTGGCCGTGTGCGGGCTCGCCCTCCGCGCCACCGCCGCCGCCCTCGACGGCGGGCCGCTCCCGCCGGCGCCGTCGCTGCATCGCGGCGACCTCCTGGCGCTCGACGAGGTCCGCGCGGCGCTCGGCGGCCCGGTCGACGCCGTCGTCGGCAACCCGCCCTACGCCCGGCCGGCCCCGGATCAGCTCGCGCTCGCGCGCACGGCCGGGCTGCGCGCGCTCGACGCGGGCGACGTCTACCCGCTGTTCGTCGAGGCGTCGCTGGCGCTCCTGCGGCCCGCCGGCCGCGCCGGGCTGATCGTGCCGCTCTCGCTCCTCTTCTCGCGCGCCACGCGCACCCTCCGCGACGCCGTGCTGGGCGCGGCCGGGCGCGAGCTGCGCGTGGCCTCGTTCGACCGCATCCCGTCGGGCCTGTTCGAGGCCGAGGTGCGCACGCGCACGTCGATCCTCCTCGCCGGCCCGCGCCAGGGCACGACGCGCTGGCGCACGACGCCCCTCGTGCGCTTCACGGCGCGCGAGCGGCCGGGCGTGTTCGAGCGCCTGACCTTCGCCGACGTCACGGCGGCCGTCCACCCGACGCTCGGCGTCCCGCGCGTCGCCTCGCCCCTGCAAGCGGAGTGGCTGGCCCGGCTCGTCGCGCGCGGCGAGCGCCTCGGCGACGCGACCACGCCCGACGGGCCCGCTCGGCTCCACTTCAAGCACAACTGCTACGCCTTCGCCGTGGTGTGCGCCGCGCTCCCGCCCGCGTTCGACGCGGCCGGCGCGCCGGCCGCGCAGACGAAGTATTCGTCGCTGGGCTTCGCGACGGTCGCCGAGCGCGACGCCGCCCTGGCCTGCACGGCCGGCGCCTGGCTCTTCTGGTGGTGGCTGGCGCTGGGCGACGGCTTCGACGTGACGGCCGCGCTCGTGCAGGCGCTCCCGGTCGACCCGCGGCGCCTGCCAGCGGACGTGCGGGCCGCCCTGGCCCGGCTGGGGCGCCGCATCCAGGCGCGGGCCGCGCGCCACGTGGCCTACAAGAAGAATTCGGGCAAGCGGGTGGGGACGTTCGACCTGCGCGCCTGCCTGGACCTGACGGCCGAGGCCGACCTGCTCGTCGCCCGCGCGCTCGGCGCCGAGGACCTGCTCGCGGACGTGCGCGCGACCCTGGCGCGGACCCACGGGACGGCCTGGCGGCGGCCGCGCTGAGCGGGCGCCGCTGCCTTGGCCGGGCCGCCCCGGCCGGTTCTAATGCGCGTCCCCATGGCCAAGGTCGAGCTGAAGAAGATCGTCAAGCGCTACAAGCCGGGGCAGCCCCCGGCCGTGGGCCGCCTCGGCGGCGTCGACCTGACCATCGCGGACGGCGAGTTCTTCATCCTCCTCGGCCCGTCGGGGTGCGGGAAGTCGACGCTCCTGCGCATGGTCGCCGGCCTCGAGGAGATCAGCGGCGGCGAGCTCTCGATCGACGGCCGCCGCGTCAACGACGTCGCGCCGAAGGACCGCGACATCGCCATGGTCTTCCAGAGCTACGCGCTCTACCCGCACATGACCGTGCGCGACAACCTGGCCTTTGGCCTGCGCATGCGCGGGGTGGCCGCGGGCGAGATCGCGCGCCGGATCGGCGAGGCCGCCAAGGCGCTCGGCCTCGACGCCCTCATGGAGCGCCTGCCCAAGGAGCTCTCGGGCGGCCAGCGCCAGCGCGTGGCCCTGGGCCGGGCGATCGTGCGCGAGCCCAAGGTGTTCCTGCTCGACGAGCCGCTGTCGAACCTCGACGCCAAGCTGCGCGGCCACATGCGCGTCGAGCTCAAGCGCCTGCACCAGCGCCTGCGCGCGACCATGATCTACGTGACGCACGACCAGGTCGAGGCGATGACGCTCGGCGACCGCGTGGCCGTGATGCAGGACGGCGAGGTGCAGCAGGTGGGCACCCCGCTCGAGGTCTACGACCAGCCGGCCAACCGCTTCGTCGCCGGCTTCCTCGGCAGCCCGACCATGAACTTCGTCCCGGCGACGCTCGAGGGCACCGCGCTCCTCGTCGACGAGCGCCCGCTCGACCTCCCCACGCGCCTGCGCGGCGCCGCGCCCGCGCGCGAGGCCGTGGAGCTGGGGATCCGCCCCGAGGACCTCGTGCTGGCGACGGACGACGACGGCCCGGGGATCTCGGGCGAGGTGGCCGTCGTCGAGCCGCTCGGCGCCGAGACCGTCGTGACCGTCGACACGCGCCACGGCCCCGTCGTGGCCCGCCTCGAGCCGGGCGCCACGACGCGGCCCGGCGCGCGGGTGCGGCTCGTGCCGCTGGCCGAGCGCATGCACCTCTTCCGCCCGGGGTCGGGCGAGCGCGTGGGGCCGCCGCCCCCGCTGCGCCAGGACGCGCCCCCGTCGTCGACGTCCGCCGCGGAGCCGGCGGCGTGAGGCGCGCCCGCCTCGCCGCCGCCCTCGCCGCGGGCGCCGCGGCCGCGGCGCTCGTCGCCGCCCTGCCCGGCTGCACGCGCGACCCGGGCGAGGTCGTGCGCCTCATGATCTGGGGCTCCCCCGACGAGGTGAAGACGGTCAACAGCTACCTGGCCGCCTTCCGCGAGGCGCACCCGGAGGTCACGGTCCAGGTCGAGCACACGCCCGACATGGGCTACCGCCAGAAGATCCAGACGCTCGTCCGCGGCGCCAACCTGCCCGACGTCTTCTACGTCAACGAGGCCGACGTCCCCTGGATGGTGCGCGACGGCGCGCTCCTCGACCTGGCCCCCTACGTCGAGCGCGACCGCGCCGAGGTGCGGCCCGACGACTTCTACCGCGAGACGTGGGAGTGCTTCGAGGTCGGCGGCGGGCTCTACGGCATCTGCAAGGACTTCGCCACGCTCGTCTGCTACTACAACAAGGACCTCTTCGACAAGTGGGACGTCCCCTACCCGAAGGCGGGCTGGACGTGGGAGGAGTTCCTCGAGACCGCGCGGCGCACGACGCGCGAGGGCGACTGGGGCTTCCTGTTCGAGACCTGGGCCGAGGTGCTGTTCCCCTGGATCTGGCAGGCGGGCGCCGAGGTGGCCACGAACGACCCGCCGCGCTGGCTCATGGGGGCGCCCGAGCACGTCGACGCGTCGGCCGAGGGGCTGCAGCTCCTCTCGGACATGATCTGGGAGCACCGCGTCTCGCCGCCGCCCTCGGTCACGCGCGACCAAGGCGGCAGCTCGCTCTTCCAGCTCGGCCACGTGGCCATGTGCACCTACGGGCGCTGGAAGCACATGGACTTCAAGCACATCACGACGTTCGAGTGGGACGTGGTCGAGCTGCCGCGCCACCGCCGCCAGGCGACCACGACCTTCGCCGTGGCCTACGGCGTCGCCGCCAACACGCCCCACCCGGACAAGGCGTGGACGCTGGTGAAGTTCCTCACCAGCCCCGAGTCGCAGCGGCTCGTGGCCCACAGCGGCCAGGCGATCCCGTCGCGCATCAGCGTGGCGACGAGCGAGGCCTTCATGACGCCGCGGGCGCTCGTCGAGCGCGGCCTGACCGCCGACGGCCGCCCTCACATCGAGCAGGTGCCGTTCGGGCGGTTCACCCCGCGCTTCGAGGCGGCGCCAGAGTGCAAGACCCGCTTCACGCAGGGCGTCGAGCCGCTGTGGAACGGGACGCGGCGCGACGCACGCGCCCTCCTCCTCGAGCTCCAGCCGGCGATCGAGGCGATCGCCGCCGCCAGCCGCAGGTGAGCCCATGCTGCCGCCGCTCGTGATCAACCACGTCAACATCCCCGCCCAGGACCCCGCGCTGCTGCGCGCCTGGTACTGCGAGAAGCTCGGCTTCAGCAGCCACGGCGCCTTCCTCTGGAGCGGCGGCAGCCTGCTCGTGTTCGTCAAGGGCGAGCAGCTCCGCGGCGACCACCACTTCGGCTTCCGCCTGCCGACGATCGAGGCCCTGCACGGCTGGGTGGCGGCGCTGCGCGAGCGCGGCGTCGAGGTCGGCGAGGTCCAGGGCGACGAGACCTACTCGACGGTCTACGTGCAGGACCCCGAGGGCAACGTCTTCGAGCTGTTCTACGAGCCGATGCCGTAGGTCCGCCGGCTACCGGTCCGGGTCGACCTCGAGCTCGAGGACGACCCCGCGCGTGGTCCCGATGAGCAGCCGCTCCCCGTCGTGCGAGAACGCCAGGCCGCAGGGGCCCTCGCCGGCGCGCAGCCAGAGCGTGTCGAGGAGCGCCCCGTCGGGGCTCCACAGGCGCACCGCCCCGTCGTCGCACGCGCTGGCCACGAGGCGCTCGCGCGGCTCGATCGCCAGGCCGCGGACGAACGCGCCCTGCCCCTCGCGCGAGGTGGTCACCTCCCCTCGGTCGGCGCGCCACAGGACCAGCCGCCCGTCCCAGAGGACGCCGCAGAGGAGGCCGCCGCGCCGGCTGGCGGCCACCTCGGTCATCACGCGGCCGAGGCGGAAGTCGGCCGGGCCCAGCCGCGCGAGGTCGGCCAGGTGCGCCTCGAGCGGCGCCTTCTCCTGCCGCGGGCCGGTCAGGAGCGCGTCGGGCCCGACCTGCAGGCGCATGAGCCAGCCGTTCGTCAGCCCGGCGAGGACGTCGCGCCCCCCGAGCGCGACGGCCGAGCGGATGTGGGCGTCGTGCAGGAGCGGCATGAGCTCGGTCCGCTCCGCGCCGGGGTCCCACAGGCGCACCCAGCGGTTGGTCCCGACGACCACGCCCCCCTCGCCCGCCAGGGCGGCGCAGATGACCTTCGTCTCGCCCTCGTCCTGCAGCGGCGTGACCCGCGCCCGGCGCCGCGGCGCCTCGCCGCGGGGCGCGTCCCACAGCGACACCTCGTCGTGGCCGGCCGTGAGCAGGGCCGCCCCGTCGGGCGCCCAGGCGAGGGCCTGGAGCGGGGTGCCGTGCGCGCGCACGACCTCGCGCTCGTCGCCCGCGGCGAGGTCCCACAGGCGGAGGGTCCCGTCCGCGCCGCCGGTGGCCAGGAGGCGCCCGTCGGCGGCTGGCGCGAGGCGCAGGACCGGCCCCGCGTGACCGCGCGGGCCCGTGACCAGGGCGCCGGTGCTCGCGTCGAAGAGCCGCACCGCGCGGTCGCCGACGGTCAGGACGCGGGCGCCGTCGGTCGAGAAGGCCGCGCCCGCGATCGGAGACGCGTGCCCGGGGAGCTCGGGCCCGGCCGAGACCGCGCCGTCGGCCGAGACCGCGAGCAGCCGCGTCCCGCCGCCGCCGGAGGAGACGACCGCGCGGCCGTCGGGCGACGCGACGAGGCGGGCGACGGGCCCGCCGGCCGCGTGCTCGGCGGCGACGCGGCCGCTCGCCGGGTCGAGGACGAGCAGCCGGCCGCTGCCCAGCCCCACGAGCAGCCAGCGCCCGTCGCCGGTGGTGGCGAGGGCGGTCACCGGCGGGCCGAGCGCGGCGATGATCTTCGCGGGGCCGGCGAGGTCCCACGCGAAGACGCGGCCGCCCATCGAGCCCACGAACACGGCGGCCCCGTCGGGGGCCAGCGTCGCGCAGGTGTAGCGGTCGCTGCCCTCCAGCGTCGCGAGCGTCGCGGCCCGCTCGAGGTCGAGCACCGCCGGCGCCTTGCCGACGAGGAGCAGGCGCGCGCCGTCGCGGGAGGCCACGAGCCGGTCGGGCGCCGCGCCGGCGTCGATCGGGTGCCGCCGGACGACCTCCAGGCGCTCGAGGTCCCACACCAGGACCTCGCTCGCCGTCGCGGTCGCCAGGCGCCCGCCCGGCAGCGGCGTGGCCGCGACGACCCCCGGCGCGTCGATCACGGCCAGCTCGCGGCCCGTGTCGAGGTCGAACGCGTGCAGCGCGCCGCGGGTGACCGCGACGGCCCGGCCGTCGCCGGTCGCGGCGACCGCGAGGGGCTCGCCCGGCACCTTGAGCGCGAGGTCGCCGAGCACGCGGCGGAGCTGCAGGCGGTTGGTCGAGGGGAAGCGGCGCCGGAGCGCCTCGTCCGGACCGTCCGTGTCGGGCGTCGGCGCAGGAGGCGCGGGCGGCGGCGCCGGGACCTCGTCGACGATCGCCGGCGCCCGGGGCAGCGCCGCGGCGAGCCCCACCGCGAGGGCCGCCGCCAGCGCCACACCCGCCGCGAGCGCGACGCTGAGCGCGCGGCGCGGCGTCGCCGCCGGGGCCGTCACGAGCGCGTCCAGCTCGCGCGCCACGGCCTCGGCGCTCCCGGGCCGCTCGGCCGGCTCCTTGCGCAGGAGGCGCAGGACGAGCGCGTCGAGCGCGGCTGGCACGTCCGGCGTGACCGCGCTCGGCGCCCGGGGCGTGGCCGTGAGGTGCTTGGCGATGAGGGCCGCGCCGTGCCCGTCGAACGGCGGCTGGCCGGTGAGCAGGGCGACGAGGGTGCCGCCCAGCGCGTAGAGGTCGGCGGCCGGGCCGACCCTCGCCGCGTCGCCGGCCTGCTCCGGGGCGAGGTAGGCCAGCGTCCCGAGCAGCTCCCCGGTGCGGGTCAGCGCCTCCGCCCCGCCGTCCACCTGCCGCGCCAGGCCGAAGTCGGTGATCCGCGCCGACCCGCGCTCGTCCAGGAGCACGTTGGCCGGCTTGAGGTCACGGTGCACCAGCCCGGCCGCGTGGATCGCGGCCAGCCCGCGCGCGATCTGCGCGCCGAGCCGCGCCGCCTCGCGCCAGGGCAGCGGGCCGCCCGCCCGCAGGCGGTCGTCGAGGCTGCCGCCGGCGACGTAGTCCTGGACGAGGATCGTCACCCCGCCGACCTCGCCCACCGTCCACAGGCGCACGACGTGCTCGTGCTGCACGGCCGCGGCCG
Organism: Planctomycetota bacterium; assembly: GCA_019636275.1. Taxonomy (GTDB): domain Bacteria; phylum Planctomycetota; class J058; order J058; family J058; genus JAMLIC01. Next base: position 35,268 of record JAHBXY010000039.1, read on the forward strand.
CCCGGGCCTCGCGGGCCAGCCGCTCGCGCAGGCGCGCGTCGCCGGCCACGGCGAGGGTCTTGAGGGCCACGGCGCGCCCCAGCCGCTCGTCCCGGGCGCGGTAGACGACGCCCATGCCGCCGCGGCCGATGACCGCCTCCACGACGTACGGGCCGAGGCGCTGGCCGGGGGTCAGGGGAGCGATCACACCGACGAGGATGCCGCCCCGCGCTCGTCCGCGCACGCCCCCCCGGGGGCGAGTGGTATTCTCGCGCCGCGCAGGAGGTCGTCCGATGTCCGACGAGGTGCACAAGGTCGCGATCATGGGCTCGGGCCCGGCCGGGCTCACCGCCGCGATCTACGCCGCCCGCGCCAACCTGAGCCCGGTCTGCATCGAGGGCGGCGACATCGCCAGCAAGACCGACCTGCCCGGCGGGCAGCTCATGCTGACGACCGAGGTGGAGAACTTCCCCGGCTTCCCCGAGGGGATCCTCGGGCCCGAGCTCATGGAGCGCTTCCGCAAGCAGGCCGAGCGCTTCGGCACGCAGTTCGTCCAGGGGCGCGTCGTCGAGGCCGACCTGTCGAAGCGGCCGTTCACGCTCGAGGTGCACAACACGCTCGAGGACACGCGCAGCCAGGTGCGCTGCCACGCCCTGATCGTGGCCACGGGCGCCTCGGCGAAGTACCTGGGCCTGCCCAAGGAGCAGGAGCTCCTGGGCAAGGGCGTGACGACCTGCGCCACCTGCGACGGCGCGTTCTTCCGCAACAAGCACGTCGTCGTCGTCGGCGGCGGCGACTCGGCCATGGAGGAGGCGCTGTTCCTCACCCGCTACGCGCACACGGTCACGGTCGTCCACCGGCGCGAGACCTTCCGCGCCTCGAAGATCATGGTCGAGCGGGCCAAGGACAACCCGAAGATCCAGTGGAAGCTCAACCGCGCGATCGTCGACATGGAGCCGGACGGCCGCTACCTGAAGGCGATCGAGCTGGCGGGCACCGAGGCGGACCAGGGGGCGCGCGAGCGCCTGGAGATCGGCCCCGACGGCGGGCTGTTCGTGGCGATCGGCCACTCGCCCAACTCGGTCGTCTTCGGCGACCAGCTCGCGCTGCACGACAACGGCTACATCAAGATCTTCGACGGCACGTCGCGCACGTCGGTGGAGGGCGTCTTCGCCTCGGGCGACATCCACGACCACGTCTACCGGCAGGCGATCACGGCCGCCGGCGCCGGCTGCAAGGCGGCGATCGACGCCGAGCGGTGGCTGGAGCAGCAGGGGCTCTGAGCGAGGGGCCGGCCGTGTTCGCGCGCTGGCCGACCTGGCTCGGCTGGCCGCTCCACGCCGCCTACTTCAGCGGCGTGCTCCTCGGCCTCACGGCGGTCGTCGCCGCGTGGTCGTCGACCACGGCACACTCGGCCCGACGTTCCTCGGTCCGGGGATGCAGCGGGTCGCGGAGGCGCTCACCTGGTTCGGGCTGCTCGGGCTCGTGGTCGTCTCCGGCGACCTCGTCCAGGGCTGGGTGCGGCGCCGTTGCGGCGAGTGCCGGATCGAGGGCGGGATGGCGCGCTTCCGCGCGCCGTCGCTCGGCGCCACCGAGGTGCACGTCACGGTCCGGCTGGCCGAGCTTCGCGAGCGGTGGACCACCCCGCACGGCGTGCGTGTCGAGACGGGCCGGCGCTCCTGGCGGTCACGCAGGGATGTGCCGCTGCTGATCCCCACGCGCGACGACGAGGAGACGGCGTCGGTCATGGCCCTCCTCGACGCGCACGAGCCGCCGCCCGCGTGAGCCCGGTGGCCGCGCGGCGCGGGCGGCGGGCACAATGGCGCTGACGATGACCCCGGAGACCCGCCAAGCCCTGCTCGACAAGGTGGCCCTGTTCCCCACCGGGCCCGGGGTCTACACGTTCCTCGACGCGAAGGCGCGCGTGGTCTACGTGGGCAAGGCCAAGAGCCTGCGCAACCGCGTGCGCAGCTACCTGCGCGAGGACCACCACGACGGGCGGCGCTTCTACGAGCACCTGCTGAAGACGCTCGACGACGTGACCTTCGTGGCCACGACGAGCGAGAAGGAGGCGCTGCTCCTCGAGAACACGCTGATCAAGCGCCACCGGCCGCGCTGGAACATCAAGCTCAACGACGACAAGTCGTTCCTGCAGATCGAGGTGACGACGCAGGGCCCGTGGCCCATGGCGCGGCTCGTGCGCACGACGCATCGCGAGAAGCAAGGGCAGCGCTTCGGGCCCTACAGCAGCGCGCGCGCGGTGCGCGAGACGCTCAGGCACATCAAGCGCTTTTTCCCCCTGCGCACCTGCAGCGACGCCGAGCTGCGCCAGCGCACGCGGCCCTGCATCGAGCACGAGATGGGCCGCTGCGCGGCGCCGTGCGTGGGGCGGATCACGCCCGAGGACTACGGCGAGCTCGTCGAGGACGTGCTCCTGTTCCTGCGCGGCAAGGACGAGACGCTCCTGCCGCGGCTCGACGAGAAGATGCGCGACCACAGCAAGGCCATGCGCTACGAGCAGGCCGCGCGCGTGCGCGACCAGATCCGGGCGATCGAGCGCACGCTCGAGGTGCAGCGGGTCGCCCGCCACGGGGCGCTGGACCAGGACGTGTTCGGCCTGGCGGCGCACGACGGGCTCGTCGTGGTCCTCCTCCTGCCCGTGCGCGAGGGGCACGTGACCGAGCCGCGCACCTACGAGCTGCGCACCGACCTGCCCCCGTCCGAGGCGCTCAACGCGTTCCTCGGCCAGTTCTACGCGGCCGAGCGCTACGTGCCGCACGAGGTGCTCCTGCCGTTCGAGGTCGAGGACCGGGCGCTGCTCGAGGAGCTGCTCTCGGAGCGCCGCGGCGCGCGCGTCGAGGTCAAGGTCGAGGTGCGCGGCGACCGGCGCGGGCTGTGCGAGCTGGCGCAGAAGAACGCCGCCCTGGCCCTCGAGACCGGCGAGGAGAAGAAGCTCGCCACGCGCGAGATGCTCGAGGGGCTGCAGGAGGCGCTGCGCCTGCCGCGGATCCCCTGGGTGATCGAGTGCTTCGACGTGTCGACGATCCAGGGCTCGTTCACGGTCGCCTCGAAGGTGCGCTTCGTCGAGGGCAGCCCCGACCCCGGCGGCTACCGGACCTACCGCGTGCGCACGGTCGAGGGGCAGGACGACTTCGCCGCCATGGAGGAGGTCGTCGAGCGGCGGCTCGCGGCAGGCCTCGAGCGCGGCGACCTGCCCGACCTGATCGTGGTCGACGGCGGCGCGGCCCAGCTCGGCCGCGCCCTGGCGGCGGCGCACCGGGCCGGCCTCCCGCCGCAGCGCACGGCGATCGTGGGCCTGGCCAAGGCGCGCTACGTGCCGCGCGGCGACGACCTGGGCGAGCAGGCGGCGCCCCTGCAGGAGCAAGGCGGCCAGGACGAGGACACGCTGCGCGCCTTCGAGCGCGTCTACCTGCCCGACCGCCACGAGCCGGTCGTGCTCGAGCCAGCGTCGCTCGAGTGCAGGTTCCTGGCGCGCGTGCGCGACGCCGCCCACCGGGCGGCGATCCGCTTCCACCGCGAGCTGCGGCGCAAGAGCGCCCTGCGCTCGGGCCTCGAGGAGGTGCCCGGCGTGGGGAAGAAGCGCCGGCGGGAGCTGCTGGCCCGGTTCGGCAGCCTGCGGCGCATCCGCGAGGCGACCTACGAGGAGCTGTGCGCGGTCCTCCCGGCCCACGTGGCGCGCGACCTGCGCGCGTTCTTCGCGCAGCCGGACGCTGGCGCCGCCAGCAGCGAGGCGGCCGCCGAGCCGCGGTCCGACGCCCCGTGACCTCCACCGACGCGCCGTGCGACCTCTGCGGCGCGGCGGGCGCCGAGCTCTACCCGGCCGGGGCCGCGTCGGGCCTCCGCCGCCACGTGCGCTGCCCCGCCTGCGGGCTCGTGTGGGTCGCGCCGCGCCCGGCCGACGTGCTGGCCGCCAGCGCCCTCGTCTACGACGGCGCGCGCGCCGCTGACGACGGCGGCGACGCGCGCCCGCGCGCGCGGCTGCGCGCCTGGCTCCAGCGCGCCGGGCCCGGCCGCCTGCTCGACGTGGGCTGCGGCGCCGACCGCGCTGCTCGGGTCGCGCGCGAGGCTCGACACGCGACGCCGTGGGCGTCGACGCCGCGCCGGACCGCGCCGCCGAGGCGCGGGCGCGCTCGGGGGCCGTCGTCCACGCGGGCACCCTCGACGACCTCCCGGGCGACGAGCGCTTCGACGTCGTGCGCCTGAACCAGCTCCTCGAGCACGTCCCCAGCCCGCGGGCGCTGCTCGCGGCCGCCCGCGCGCGGCTGACCCCCGGCGGCGCCGTGCACCTGGCCACGCCCAACCTCGACGCGCTGGCGCACCGGGTCCTGGGCGCCCGCTGGCGGCAGCTCGGGCGCGAGGACAACGGCCACCTCGTGCTCGTCGGTCCGGCGCACGTCCGCCGCTACGCGGACGAGGTCGGCCTCCGCGTCGTGCGCCTCCGCACGCGCGGGGCGCGCGCGTGGAGCCTGGGCGCCGGCTCCCGCGCCGCGCGGCGCGCCTGGCGGCTCATCGAGCAGGGGCTCGAGCCCTGGGCACGCCTCGCCCGCCGGGGCGGCGTGCTCGAGGCCGTCCTGGTGTGATCGACGGCTGCGGCCGCGGATGCCGGGCGAGAGGGGGCGCGCGCGGGTCGTAGGATCCGGCGATCGATACGACCCGCGCGCGCTCCCCCCTCGCCTCGGCCGCCGCGCCCTCGCCTCGCTCGTGGTTCCATTCCACTCGGGTTCGAGCGTGTCGATCACAAGTGCCCGTATGAAGACAGGGCCTAGTCCTTCTTGCCCGCGCCCCCGGCGAGGCGGGCCAGGAACGTGCCCTCGTCCGCGCGGCGCAGGGCGGCGAGCTCGTCGCGGAAGATGCGACCGACGAGCCGCTTCACCCCCCACGCGAAGTGCGCCGCGAGCGGCACGCGCATGAGGACGACCGGCAGGACGCACAGGACCAGGCTGAGCGCCGCGAACCACATAATGCCTTCGTCGACGCGGAACCACCACCGGCCCGGCCGCCGGACCTCGTCGAGCCACGCGCTGAACCTGGCGGCCACCACGAGGGCGATGCCGACGCACACCGCGGCGTTGGCCCCGCCGACCAGGAGCGTCCGCGCGGCGCTGTGCGACACGTCGCGCTGGTACTCCCGCGCCTGGCGCCACACCTCGCGGAAGCTCTGCCGCTCCCCCTCCTGGATCCGCTTCACCAGTCGCGGCGGGAACAGCGCCGCGGCCACGAGCACGCGCAGGACGTGCCGCTGCAAGGCGAAGCGCCCGACGAGGTGGCCCGACCGCGAGCCGCAGCCGTAGATCGCGCAGCCGCCGTAGGAGGCGCCGCACTCGGCCCAGCACTCCTCGTGGTAAAAGGCGCCGCAGCCCTTCCTGTCACAGGCGATCGCCGCCGCCTCGGGCAGGGCGTCCTTGCAGTAGGGGCAGGCCAGCGCCGCCCGCAGGCGCGCGGTCTCTGCGCCCAGGAGCCGGGCCAGGCGCACGACCGGCGCGAGGGCCAGGCGGTCGACGGCGAACGCGAGCGAGACGCTCAGCCCGAGCGACCAGGCGACCGGGTGCGCGTCCGGCCGGACGAGCGTCGCGACCACGCCGCCCGCGAGGATCAGCGCCCAGGCGATCGCCGCGTCGCGCCGGTCGGCCGCCGCCGCGGCCTCGTCGCCGGGCGAGCGCACCACCACCCGCGGCGCCTCCGGCGCCTCGGCCGGGGGCGCGTCGTCGAGGCGCTCGGGCGGGCGCTCGCGCTCCATGGCAGGATCGTGGCCGCGCCCGCCCCCGCGCGCCAAGCCTCCGAGGTCACCCGTGACGACCACCCCCCTGGCCCTGACCGTGCTCCTCGTCGCCGACCTCCCGCGGGCCGCGGCGTTCTACGACGCGGCATTCGGCTGGGCGAAGACGGTCGACGTGCCGGTCTACGTCGAGTACCGCGTCAACGACGGCGCGCGCCTGGGCCTGATGGTCCAGGACAACATGCGCCAGTTCGTGGGCGAGGACCTCGGCGGACGCCGGCCCGTCGACGGCGCGCTGCGGGCGGAGGTCTACCTGCACGTGGACGACCTCGCGGCCGCGATCGGCCGCCTCGAGGCGGCCGGCGCGCCGTGCGTCGGCCCGCGCGCGCCGAGGGGCTGGGGCGACGAGGCGGCCTACTTCCTGGACCCGGACGGCTACGTGGTCGTCGTCGCGCGGCCGCTGGGGGGCTGAGGTGCGCGCGTTCCTGGCGATCGACCTGCCCGACGCGGCCCGCGACGCCCTGGCCCGCGCGCAGGACGACCTGCGTCGCCGCCTGGGCGACGACCAGGTCGGCTGGTCGCCGCGGGAGAACTGGCACCTCACGCTCGTGTTCCTGGGCCAGGTCGACGCCCCCGCGCCCGTGATCGACGCCGCCCGGGCGGTGTGCGCGGCCAGCGCCCCGCTCGACCTGGCGCTCGGCCCGCTCGGCACGTTCGGCGGCCGCGTGCTCTGGGCCGCCGTCGAGGGGCCCGGCCTGGCCGGCCTCGTGGCCCTGGCCGGCGACCTGGCGCGCGCGCTGGCGCCCCTGGGCATCGCCTTCGACGACCGGCCCTACTCGCCCCACCTGACGCTCGGCCGGGTCCGCGACCCGACGAAGGGCCGCCGTGGCAAGCCGCCCCGGGGCCGGCCGCCCGGCGTCGCCGCGGCCGTCCGGGCCGCCGCGCCCCCGACGCCCGTGACGTTCCGGGCCGGCGAGGTCGTCCTCTTCGAGAGCCGCCTCTCACCGCCGCGGCCGGCGACCTACCTCGCGCACGCCCACCTGCCGCTCGGGGCCGGGGGCGGCGATACTCGGCAGGATCACGCCGCCGACCCGCGCTGAACCGCCGCGGGCCCGGCCGGCCGGAGAACCCATGAAGGTCGACGACATCCGCAAGAGCTTCCTCGACTACTTCCGCGCGCGCGGCCACACGATCGTGGAGAGCGCGCCGGTGGTCCCGCACGGCGACCCGACGCTCCTGTTCACCAACGCCGGCATGAACCAGTTCAAGGACGTGTTCCTGGGCACCGGCCAGCGCCCCTACAAGCGCGCGGCCGACACCCAGAAGTGCATCCGCGCCGGCGGCAAGCACAACGACCTCGACACCGTCGGCCGCGACGGCTACCACCAGACGTTCTTCGAGATGCTCGGCAACTGGTCGTTCGGCGACTACTTCAAGGCCGAGTCGATCGAGTGGGGCTGGGACCTGCTCACGCGCGAGTGGAAGGTCGACGCGTCGAAGCTCCACGCGACGATCCACCACAGCGACGAGGAGTCGCGCGACCTGTGGCTGAAGATCTCCGGGCTGCCGCGCGAGCGCGTGACGGCCTACGACAAGGAGAACTTCTGGGAGATGGGCGAGACGGGCCCCTGCGGCCCGTGCACCGAGATCCACATCGACCGCGGCCCCGAGGCCTGCGACATGAAGTCGCGCAACCCCGGCCACGTGTGCAAGGTCAACGCCCCCGACGGCTGCTCGCGGTTCATCGAGCTGTGGAACCACGTGTTCATCCAGTACGAGCGCAAGCCCGACAGGTCGCTCGTGACGCTGCCGGCCAAGCACGTCGACACCGGCATGGGCCTCGAGCGCATCACGCAGGTGCTCCAGGGCGTCTACTCGAACTACGACACCGACCTGTTCCGGCCGATCATCGGCGCGATCGAGCAGCGCACGGGCGTGAAGTACCCCGGCAACGGCCCCGAGGGCACGGCGCACCGGGCGATCGCCGACCACGTGCGGGCGCTCTCGTTCGCGATCGCCGACGGCGCCAGCCCCGACAACACCGGGCGCGGCTCGGTCCTGCGGCGGATCCTGCGCCGCGCGTCGCGCTTCTTCCACAAGCTCGGCGTGACCGACGAGCCGGCGCTCAAGGACATCGTGCCGGCGCTCGTCGCGACCATGGGCGACGCGTTCCCCGAGGTCAAGGCGCAGGAGCGGCTGATCACGCAGGTGATCCAGAAGGAGGAGGAGCAGTTCGTCAAGACGCTCGACAAGGGCGTGGCCATGTTCGCAAAGGAGCGCGAGCAGCTCGCGGCGAGCGGCGCGAAGGTGCTCCCGGGCGACGCCGTGTTCACGATGAAGGACACCTACGGGATCCCGTACGACGTGACCGAGCAGATGGCCGAGGAGGCCGGGCTCAAGATCGACCAGGCGCGCTTCAAGGAGCTCGAGGAGGAGGCCAAGGACAAGGCCCGCAAGGCGGGCAAGTTCAAGGTCGACCTGGGCAAGTACAAGCACGCGCCCGTGACGGCCTTCACCGGCTACCAGCACACGTCGGGCGAGGGGCGCGTCGTGGCCGCCGACGCGCAGGAGCTCGTCCTCGACGTGACGCCCTTCTACGCCGAGTCGGGCGGGCAGGTGGGCGACACCGGCCGGGTCGTGGCCGTCGACGGCAGCTTCGAGTTCGACGTCCTCGACACGCAGAAGAGCGGGCAGGTGTTCGTCCACTACGGCGAGTGGGTCAAGGGCGAGCCGACCCTCGCGCGGCCCGGCCTCGACGTCGTGGCGGCCGTGGAGAAGGAGCGGCGCGACTCGATCCGCCGCAACCACACGGGCACCCACCTGCTCCACTGGGCGCTGCGCCAGGTGCTCGGGCCGAACGCCGTGCAGAAGGGCTCGCTCGTCGAGCCGCTGCGCCTGCGCTTCGACTTCGCCCACGAGCGCGGGCTCGGCGACGACGAGGTGGCCGAGGTCGAGCGGCTCGTCAACCAGCGGATCGTCGAGAACGCGGCGGTGAAGATCGAGGAGCTGCCGATCCAGGAGGCGCGCGACAAGGGCGCGATCGCCATGTTCGGCGAGAAGTACGGCGAGCTCGTGCGCGTGATCGACATCGCCGGCTACTCGTGCGAGTTCTGCGGCGGCACCCACGTCGACCGCACGGGCGACATCGGCGCCTTCAAGGTCGTGCAGGAGTCCGCCCTGCAGGCGGGCGTCCGCCGCGTGGTCGCCCTCACGGCCACGCACGCCATGACGCGCGCCCACTACGAGTCGCGGCTGCTCTCGTCGATCGCGCACGAGCTGCGCGCCCGGCCCGAGGAGGTCCTCGAGCGCATCCGCCGCCTGCAGGAGGAGATCAAGGACCTGCAGCGGAAGAACAAGCAGGCCCTCCAGCGCCAGCTCCCCACCTGGGACGACCTGCGCGGCAAGGCCGTGCAGAAGGGCCCGGTGAAGGTCGTCGCGGCCGAGGTCCCGGGCGCGAACGCCGACCTCCTGCGCCAGTTCGGCGACGCCGTGAAGCGGCAGCAGGAGCCGTTCGTGGGCTTCTTCGTGGCCGCCGAGGACGGCAAGGTGCCGATCGTGTGCGCCGTGAGCGTCCCCCTGGTCGCGGAGGGCTGGAACAGCCGCGACCTGCTCAAGCCCGTCGCCGCGACGCTCGGCGGCGGCGGCGGCGGCAAGCCCGACCTGTCGTCGGGCAGCGGCAAGGACGCGGCGAAGATCGGCGAGGCGCTGGCGCTGGCCGAGAAGGTCGTGGCGGAGAAGGCGGGGGCGTAGCTCGGAGCGTCTGAAGGAGTCGGCCCAGCGAGCCGCTCTCTGGTGAGCAGCCTTCGATCGGAGCAGCGGGCGAGGCGAGGCCGCGGAGGCCGAGGCGAGGCGGCGCGCGCGCGGGCGACGTCGTATCGACATACTTCTAGCCCGCGCGCGCGCCGCCCCGCCCGGCATCCGCGGCCGCAGCCGTCGAGCACACCTCAGCGCCCGAGCGCCACGAGCGCCTTGACGCCCTCCGTGCACGCGCTCGCGGCGGCCGGGTCGCCGGCGTTGGTCACGACCAGCGCCACCACGCCGGCGTCAGGGGCCACGACGACCGTCGCGAACCACATCGTGTTGCTGCCCGAGTGCGTGAGGGCGCGGCCGCCGGCCCAGTCGCGCTCGACGGACCCCCAGCCGAGCGCGTAGCGCTCGTCGCCGCGCGGGGCGTGGAGGGCCTTGAAGGTCTCGGCCCGGAGCAGGAGGCCGTCCTCGCCGCGGGCGCCGCGCAGGTGCGCCAGGGCGAAGCGCGCCCAGTCGTCGAGCGGCGCGTGGACCGTGCCCGCCGGCGCGATCGTCGCCGGGTTGTCCGACGCGAAGGCCTCGGGCTCCATGACCGTCACGCCGCGCCAGTCGCGCCGGTGCCCGCGCGGCGAAGCGTCGCCAGGCGGCGCGCCGAAGCCGGCGCGGGTCATCTTCAGCGGGGCGAAGACCTCCTCGCGCAGGAGGTCCTCGTAGGGGCGGCCGGTCACCTGCTCGGCCACGGCGCCGGCGAGCGTGTAGCCCGGGTTCGAGTAGAGGAACGCGGTCCCCGGCGCCGGCGCGGGCGGGACCGCCGTCACGTGCTCGACGACGGTCCGGCGGAGCGACGGCAGCGGCGTCTCCTGGTCCGTGAACAGTCGGCCCCACAGCCCGTCGCGCTCCAGGCCGACCGGCGCGCCGGCGCGGTGGCAGAGGAGCTGCTCGACGGTCACCGAGCGCCAGGCGGGGTTCATCTCGACGTCGGGGTAGACCTCGCCCAGCGTCGTGTCGAGGCGCAGGAGCTCGCGCTCGACGAGCCGGCCGATCAGCGTGGCCGTCATCGCCTTGGTGCACGAGCCCAGGTGCCAGAGGTCGTCGACCGTGACGCCCTCCGGCGCGCCGAGCCGCCGCGAGCCCACGGCGGCGACGCCGGCCACCTGGCCGTCGATCGCCACCAGGCCGGCCAGGGCCGGCACGTCGTGCGCCGCGCGCAGGGCGACGAGGCGCTCGCGGACCGCCGGCCCGAGGTCGCCGCGGACCCCGCCCGCGAGGGCGGTGGCGGGCAGGAGGACGGCGAGGCAGGCGGCGAGGGCAGGTCGGGTCATGGGCCCATGATCCAGGCCTGCGCCCGGCGGCGCTACCGGGGCAGGGGGCCGAACTCGCGCAGGATCCCCCGCGCCGTGACGTTGCGCGCGTCGAGCTCGAGCGCGGCCGCCGCGTCGGCGCGGGCCGCGTCGACGTCGCCGAGCGCGAGCCAGGCCTGCGCGCGGCGCGCCAGGGCCTCGGCGGGCTCTGGATGCATGAGGGCCCGCTCGAGGTCGGCGGCCGCCTGCCGGAGGTCGCCCAGCGCCTCGGAGGCCCGAGCCCGCACGAGCCAGGGCACGACATCATCGGGCGCGAGGTCGATCGCCCGGTCCGCGTTGGCCCGCGCCCCGTCGGCCTCGCCCGCCCCGAGGCGCACCCAGCCCAGGAGCGACCAGGCCGCACCCACTCGGGGCGCGAGCTGGAGCGCTCGCTCGAGGTCGGCGCGGGCCGCCTCCCGCTCGCCGCGCGCGAGCCGCACCCGCGCGCGCTGGAGGTTCGCGCCGGCCTCCAGGGGGTCGAGGACGAGCGCCCGCTCGGCGTCGGCCAGGCTCCCGTCGAGGTCGCCCAGGTCGAAGCGCAGGCGGCTCCGCAGGAGCAGGACGTCCGTGCGACCTGGGTCGAGCTCGATCGCCCGGTGAAGGTCGTCGAGCGCGGCCCGCAGGTCATCCGATCGCGCGGACACCTCCGCCCGGAGGACGTACGCCTCGACGCGCATCGGATCGAGCGCCAGGGCCCGGTCGAGGTCGGTCCGCGCCCCGGCCAGGTCTCCGGCCGCCAGCCGCTCGCGGGCGCGGACGAGCGGGTCGCGCTCCTGAGCCGGGCCGCCCTGCGCGCGCTTCTCGAGGTCCACCAGGACCTGCGCGACCCGGCCCATCTCCTCCTCGTAGCCCTCGTACGCGGGGTTCACCGTCCCGTGCGGCTCGCGGTGGTCGTCGAGGATCCGGTTCAGGATGTCGATCGCTCGCGTCCACTTCGCGTGCGCCTCGGCGCGCTTCACCTGGGCGAGCGGCGCGTTGCCTGCTCTCTCGGCCATGACCAGCGCCCGGAAGGCCGCCATGGCCTCCTGGTCGAGGCGCTTGTACTCCTCGAACGCCCGCACCGGGTCGAACGGCGGCGCCGCGACCGGGACGGGCTCCCACGCGATCCGCGCCGCCGCCGCGCCGACCAGGCCAGCCACGAGCACCGACGCGGCGGCCAGGAGGGCCCGGGGGCGACGCCGCGACAGCCGCTGATCCGCCGCCCGCGGGCGGACCAGCCGCACCTCGCCGCAGCCCGGCGCCGCGCAGCGACCGTGGCGCCCGAAGCAGTCGTCGTGGTGCGGCGCCAGGCAGCCGGCGCAGAACGACGCCTCCTCGCGCGGCAGCCCGTCATGGCAGAAGGTGCAGCGCAAGGACACGCCGGGCAGCGCGGCGACGACCTGCGGCGCGGCCGGCGCCGCGTCCTTCTTCAGCGTCATGGCGATCCGCTCCTCGAGGTCGGCGGGCGGCGGCGCCGGCGTGAAGGCGTGCAGGGTGGCGAGGACGTCCTCGAACTCGCGCTCGAGCGCCTCGCCCGCGTCGTCGTGCTCGCTCATGGCGCCCTCCCGGCGAACGCCGCCCTCAGGCGCTCCATCGCGTAGCGGAAGCGCGAGTGCACGGTCCCGAGCGGCGCCTCGACGCGCGCCGCGACCTCGGGGAAGGACAGCCCCTCCCACACGCGCAGGAGCACGACCTCGCGCTGCTCGAGCGGCAGGTCGAGCAAGGCGCGCGAGACCGCCTGCGCGTCGAGGCCGTCGGGCGCCGGACCGTCGCGCCGGGCGAGCAGGAGCGCCACGTCGCCGGCGCGGTCGGCGGCGACCTTGCGCCGCCGCAGGTGGTCGAGCGCCAGGTTGCGCGCCGTCCGGTGCAGCCAGCCGTCGAGCGGGCCGTCGCCCTCCGGCGCCCGCGAGAGCGCCCGCACGAACGACTCCTGCACCACGTCCTCCGCCGCCGCGGGGTCGCAGGTGATCGCCAGCGCCAGACGGTACGCGGCCGGCCCCGCCCTGCGGAACAGGGCGGCCAGGTCGGTGCCAGGAGCCGGGTCGATCACCAGGGCCTCGCGGCCGCCACGCGTCACGCCCCACACACGTGCAGGAGGCGCCCGCGCATCTACGGAATCACGAGAGGCCGGGCATCAACGACTTACCGCACCCCCGGCGGCCTCGGCGGACGCGGCGCGCCGGGCCGGGCGGGGGCGGGGCGGACGCCAGGAATCACGTCCGACTGCGACGTCGGGCGGGCCTGCGGCCCGGTCTGCCGGGGCGGCGCCGGGCGGGCCGCCGGCGCCGATCCGGTCCCGCTCGGCCGCGGGGCCGCCCCGCTCGACGAGGCCGTCGCCGAGGTCGTGGGCCGACGGTGGGCGGTCGAGCGCGGCGACGTGCGCAGCCCCTTGGTCAGACGCAGGACCTCCTCGATGGAGGTCAGGCCGGCGCTCGCCTTCTCCAGGCCGTCCTCGAACATGGTGATCATCCCCGAGCGCGCGGCGACGGCCTGCAGGGCGTCCGGCGTGGTCTCGCCGTAGGCGGCCTTCTTCAGCGCGTCGCTCATGGGCATGTACTCGTAGAGCGGGATCCGGCCGGAGAACCCCGTCCGCTGGCAGGCCTTGCAGCCCTCGCCCGTGTAGATCGCCCGTCCGGGGCCGATGAGGCGCGCCAGGGCTTCGGGCGGCGTGACCTTCTTCCTGCACTGCTCGCACAGGCGCCGCGCGAAGCGCTGCGCGACGACGCAGCGGAGCGCGTAGGCGATGCTGTAGGGGGTCATGCCCATGTCGAGGAGGCGGATCAAAGCGCCGACCGCCTCGTTGGCGTGGAGGGTCGAGAGCACGAGGTGGCCGGTCATCGACGCCTCGAGGGCGATCTCGGCCGTCTCGGGGTCGCGGATCTCGCCCACGAGGATCACGTTGGGGTCCTGGCGCAGGAGCGCGCGCAGGACGCGCGGGAAGGTCAGCCCGAGGTCGTGGCTGACCTGCGTCTGCGTGATCCCGGCCACGTCGTACTCGACCGGGTCCTCGACGGTCTGGATGTTGATCTCGGTGCGGTTGAGCGACGTGAGCACGGCGTAGAGGCTCGTCGTCTTGCCGCTCCCCGTCGGCCCCACGTGCAGGAGGAGCCCGTAGGGCGCCAGCGTGTGCGGCCGGTAGAGGTCGAGCATGCGCTTCGTGTAGCCCAGGTCCTCGAGCGACATCCCCAGGCGCGAGCTGTCGATCAGGCGCAGGACCGCCTTCTCGCCGCCCATGCAGGGGGTCGTCGACAGGCGTAGGTCCAGGCCGCCGCGCCCGCCGCCGCTGGCGGAGAACTTGATCCGGCCGTCGAGCGGGACGCCGCGCTCGTTGACGTCGAGCCCGGCCATGACCTTGAGCCGGGCGATCACCTTGCGCCCGTCGTTGACGGTCTCGACGCCGCGCAGCTCGCCGTCGACGCGCATGCGCACGCGCAGGCGGTCGTCCTTGTCGAGGGGCTCGAAGTGGATGTCGCTCGCCCCGCGGTCGTGGGCGGTCTCGATCCACTGGTTGACCATCAGCTCGACGCTCACGGCTCCACACCTTCCGGCCGCCCGCGGCGGCGCGCCCGTACGCTACTCGCGGCCAGGGTCAGAGGCCAGGCGCGCCGCTCGCGCCGCGGCGGAACGGGGGCACCGCCGGCCCCTCCTCGAAGGTCACCTCGAGGCTCGCCAGCGGCGCGCCGGGCGCGTCCTGGCCGACGACCACGCGCAGGCGGTCGCCCGGGGCCACGGGCCCGACGCCGGCGGGCGTGCCGGTGAGGATCACGTCGCCCGCGAACAGGCGCAGGAAGCCGTGCATGTAGACGAGGAGGTCGCGGAAGGGGAACAGGAGCTGCGCCGTGCGCCCCGACTGCACGTGGACGTCGTTCTTCCACGTGTCGAGGCGCAGGGCCTCGGGGTCGGCCGGGCGCGGCGCCTGCTCGCCGACGGCGCAGGCGCCGTGGAAGCCCTTGGCGCGCACCCACTGCGGCTCGAGCTTCTGCAGGTCGCGGTCGCTCACGTCGACCGCCGCCGCGACCGCCCGGACCACCCGCCACGGGTCGTCGGGCAGGGGCGGCGTGCCCGGCCCCAGGTGGCGGTCGAGGACCAGGGCGATCTCCCCCTCGTAGTCGATCCGCGTCGGCCCCTCGGGCCAGCGCGGCAGGGGGCAGCGCCCCTGGACCAGGCTGCCGATCGGCTTCCAGAAGAGGAGCGGCGCCTTGGGGGCCTCGTGGCCCAGCTCGGCCGCGTGCTCGGCGTAGTTGCGGCCGACGGCCAGGACCTGCGCGGGCGCCAGCGGCGGGAGGTCGGGGTTCATGGGCGGGCGATCCTACCCGTCCATGCGGCGCTCGCGGTGACACGCAGGCGCATCAGAACGCGGCGCCCGTGAGACGCACAAGTTCACGTCCGGTCGCCCCGGCCGCCGGTCCGTCGTGTGCGTATCCGGTCCGCATGCGAACCGCCGTCGCCCTGGCCCTCCTGACCGCGCTCGGTGCAGGGACGGCCCGAGCCTCCGTCTGGGACGAGCACGCCCTGACCCCCGACCGCCTCCCCCTCGACCCCACCCGGTCGGTGGTCGTGTGGGTCCACGGCTACGACCCCGTGCCGGCCGACTTCGACCCGCTGGCCGAGGAGCTCCGCCGGCGCGGCCACCAGGTCCTGCGCTTCCGCTACGACTGGCGGCAGCGCATGGAGCGCTCGGCCGACGAGCTCGTGGCGGCGCTCGAGGCCCTCCGGGCCGAGTACCGCCTGCCGCGGCTGCGCGTGATCGCCCACAGCCAGGGCGGGCTGGTGGCGCGCCGGGCGATGACCGTCGGGCGCGCGCGGACGCTCGCCGACGACGGCCCGACCGACCTCGTGACGATCGCCTCGCAGTTCCCCGGCTACGCCTCGGCCAACGGGACCTACCTGATGCCGCGCGTGAACTGGTTCGGCGTCCAGCCCGCCCACCGCGACCTGCGCAGCTGGTCGCCGTTCGTCCGCCGGCCGGGGCGGCTGGGCGACGACGTGCGGCACTTCAAGGTCGAGACGCTCGAGCGCGGCAAGACGCGCCTCGAGGGCGGGCGGCAGGTCGACGACTGCTCGGCGCCGCGCCAGGCGCAGCCGCGCGTCGACGCCGACCCGCGGGTCGCGCAGCGCGTCGCCCTCGACCGCGGCCACGTGGGCGTCCTGCGCGACGACGCCGGGCGCGTGCCGGCCGAGCTCCTGCGCCTGCTCGACGCCTGGCTCCCGGCCCGCACGGCCGGGCTGGCCGCCCGCCTGCGCTGAGCGGTGTGCTCGACGGCTGCGGCCGCGGATGCTGGGCGGGGCGGCGCGCCTCAGCCTCCGCGCCCTCGCCTCACGTGCTACTCCGATCGAGGCTGGTCACCAGCGAGACGTGATAGCGTCGAGCTCTACGACGGCGGCACCGGCGACGGGAGCGCCTACCATTCCGGCTCCGACGGCCGCGCGTGGTGTCCGGGCATGTGAAGTAGACTCTCGGCCGGAGGCCGGCGATCGACAGCCGCGACTACATGGCGCTGATCAAGGGCGAGCGGCGGGGGCCCGTGGCGGCGCTCCTCCGCGGCGGCCTGTCCATGGCCTCGCTCGGCTTCCGCCTGGGCGGCGCCGCGCGCGCGGCGGCCTACGACGGCGGCCTGATCCAGGCCCAGCGCGCGCCGCGGCCGGTGATCTCGATCGGCAACCTGACCGCCGGCGGCACGGGCAAGACGCCGCTCGTGATCCACCTGGCCCGGGCGCTCCTGGCCCGCGGCGAGCGCCCGGGCGTCCTGGCCCGCGGCTACGGCGCCGACCGCGACGGCGAGCTCAACGACGAGCTGCGCCTGATCGCCCGCGAGGTCCCCGACGCGGTCCTGGCCCCCGGGCGCGACCGCGCCGCGCGCGCGCTCGAGGCGGCCGGCCGCGGGGCGACCGTGCTCCTCCTCGACGACGGCTTCCAGCACCGCCAGCTCCGGCGCGAGGTCGACCTGGTGCTCCTCGACGCCACCGACCCCTGGGGCCCCGGCGGGCTCCTGCCGCGCGGGCTCCTGCGCGAGCCGCCGGCGGCGCTCGCCCGCGCGCACGTCGTCGTCCTCTCGCGCGTCGAGTTCCTCCGCCCGCCCGAGCGGGCGCGCCTCGAGGAGCAGGTGCGCGCCACCGGCTTCGAGGGGCCGCTCGTCGGCATGCGCATCACGCCGGGCGCGCTCGTGCCCCTGCCGCCGCCGACCTCGTTCGAGACGGCCCGCCTGGCCCAGCCGCCAGGCGCGCTCGCCGGCCGGCCGGTGCTGGCCGCCTGCGGGATCGGCAACCCGGCCGCCTTCGGCCGCACGCTCGAGGCGCTCGGCGCGCGCGTGCTGCGCCTCGAGGCCCTGCCCGACCACCACGGCTACACGGCCGCCGACGTCGCGCGGCTCGAGGCCCTGGCCCGCGACGTCGGCGCGGACCGGATCGTGACCACGGCCAAGGACGCGGTGAAGCTCGAGGCGCTCGTCGCGCCGCACGGCCAGGTGCCCTGGTCGACGCTCGAGGTGGCCGCCGAGCTCGACCCGCCGGCGACGACGGCCGAGGTGCTCGAGCGCGCGCTCGGCGGCGCCGCAGGAGGAGGAACGTGAGCGACCTGCCCGAAGACCGCCTGGTCCCCGCCGACCTGGAGCGGATCAAGACGCACTCGATCCACGAGCGCGAGCACCTCGTCGCCCGCGAGGCGTTCGCGCGTCCGGTCGACCTCGACGCGTCGGCGGCGGAGCTGCTCGACAGCCTCCCGCGCGTGCTCGCGGCGCAGGAGCTGCGCGACCTCGCCGAGGCGATCGCCCGCGCGCGCGCCGAGAGCCGGCGCGTGCTCTTCGGCCTCGGCGGGCACGTGGTCAAGGTCGGGCTCGGGCCGCTCCTGGCCGACATGATCGACCGCGGCGCGATCACCGACCTGGCGCTCAACGGCTCCGCCGGGATCCACGACCTCGAGATCGCGCTCCTGGGCAAGACGAGCGAGAAGGTCGCCGAGACGATCAACGACGGCCGCTTCGGCATGGTGAAGGAGACCGCCGAGGCGTTCGGGCGCGTCTTCGCCCGCGGCGCGCAGGTGGGCCTCGGGCGCGCCCTCGCCGAGGAGCTCGACCAGGGGCCGTACCGCTTCCGCGAGGACAGCCTCGTGTGGCGCGCCGCGCGCGCGGGCGCGTCGGTGACGATCCACGTGGCGATCGGCACCGACACGGTCCACGCCGTCCCGGGGGCCTCGGGGCAGGCGATCGGCGAGGCGACGCACCTCGACTTCCGCCGCCTGACGACGGTCGTCTCGCAGCTCTCGCACGGCGTCTACGTGAACGTGGGCAGCGCCGTGATCATGCCCGAGGTGTTCCTCAAGTGCGTGGCCGTGGCCAGGAACCTCGGGCACACGCTCGAGGGGCTCACGTCGGCCAACCTCGACATGGTGCAGCACTACCGCCCGCGGGTGAACATCTGCGAGCGGCCTGTGAAGCGCGGGATCCAGCTCACGGGCCACCACGAGCTCCTCGTGCCGCTGCTGCGCCTCGAGACCCTGCGGCGCCTCGAGGCGCACGGCGGGCCGGACGCGGCCGGGCTGTAGCCCGAGGCGGTCGAGCCGGGGCGCCCGAGCGGTTAGACTCCCGCCGTGAGCGGGGCCGGGGTCGGGCGCGCGGCGGGTCGACGAGGCGGACGGCTGGCGGCGGGCGGGGCGCTCCTGCTCGCGCTGGCGGCCGGCGCCGCGCGGCCCCAGGAGGAGGACGACGGCGACCCCGTCGGCCCCGACCGCGGGCCGACGGCCGGCGAGCGGCTGTTCCTGCCGCTCGAGGACGACCTCGCCGACGCCCTGCGCCGGGTCGACGACCTGGCCGCCCGCGGCCAGTGGGACCGGGTCGTCGAGGCGCTCGACCGGCTGCTCGAGGGCGGGCGGGCGACGCTGGCGCCGGGCGAGGGCCAGGCCCTGCGCGGCGCGCGCGGCCGTGCGCGAGCGGCAACCGCCCTGCCGCCGGAGGGCCGCGACGCGATCTACGCGCAGCTCCACGACGACGCGGCCCGGCGCCTGCTCGAGGACGCGCGCGGCCGCGCCGACCCGGCCCCGCTGCTCGAGCTCCTGGCCCGGCACCCCGGCAGCCGCGCCGCGTTCGCCGCGCGGACGCTCCTCGCCAGCCGCCTCCTCGAGCGCGGCCAGCCGGCCGGCGCCCTGGCCCAGGTCGACGCCCTGCTCGCGCGCCCCGGGCTCGACCCGGCCGACCGGGCCGGCCTCCTGCGCGCGCGCGTCCTGGCCCTGGCCCTCCTCGGGCGGCAGGGCGAGGTCGACGACGCCCTGGCGCGCCTCGGCCCCGACGCCGGCGACGTGGCCGCGCGCGCGGCGGCCGTGTCGGCCGCCCTGGCGCCGCCGACGCTGGCGCCGCCCGAGCGACCGGGGGTGCGCGCCTGGGCGCAGCCCGTCCTCGGCTACTACGAGACCGCGCAGGGCGGCTCGCGCGCCTGGAGCGTGCCGGAGGTCCAGGGCGGGCGCGCCTACGCGCACGACGGCAGCCACGCCCTGTGCGTCGACGTGGCCACGGGCAAGCTCGTGTGGCGCGCGCCGCTGCGCCCCGAGGACGCGTTCCGCCGCCCGACCGCCGAGGGCGACCACCGCGTCGTGCTCACGCCGGGGCAGGCGCTGTGCGTCGTGCCGGGCGTGGGCGTCGTGAGCCTCGAGCGCGAGACCGGCCGCGAGCGCTGGCGGCGCGGCCTGCCGGCGCTCAAGCGCGACGCCGGGATCGACTTCCCGGCGCGCCTCTCGGGCACGCCGCGCGCCGTCGGCGGGCGGCTCGTGCTGGCCCTCGTCACCGAGCACGAGACGCGCGAGGTCCACGCGCTGGCGCTGGACCTGCCGACCGGCGCGCTCGCCTGGACCGCGTTCCTCGCCGGCCAGACGCAGGGGCCGGTGCCGCAGGTCGAGCTGGCCGGCACCGACGACCGCGTGGTGGTGCTCACGGGGCTCGGGCTCGTCGCCGCGCTCGACGCCGAGGGCGAGCTCCTGTGGGCGCGCCGCTACGCGAGCGTCCGCGACGAGCGCGAGCGCCGGCCGCGCGGCCCGATCCCCGGCATGGGCCCGCCGCCCGCGGACCGGCCCGAGCGCGCGCCGACGGCCCTGGTCGTGCGCGGGACGGTGTGGGCCGCGCCCGCCGACGGCAAGCAGCTCCTGGCGCTCGACCTGCGCGGCGGCGCCGTCGAGGCCGTCGTCGAGCGCCCGGAGCGCGGGCGCCTCGTGGCCGCGAGGGGCACGGAGCTCGTCGTCCTCTCGGCCGAGGGCGACGTGTTCGTGACGACCAAGGCCGGGTCGACCCTCGTCGCGCAGGCCGGCGGCACGCTCGTCGGCCGGCCGGTCGTCGCCGGCGCGCGCGTCTACCTGCCCCGCGACGACGGCCTGGTCGAGGTCGACCTGGCGACGAAGCAGGCGCGCCGCGCCGGCCCGCCGGCGCCCGAGCTGGGGCAGCTCGCCGCCGCCGACGGGCTGGTCGTCTCGGCCTCGCCGCGCGGCCTGTTCGCCTTCGGGCGCGACCCGGGCGCCCCGCCGGGCCTCCCTGACGACCTGCTGCTGGCGCTGGCCGACGACCTCCCGGGCGTGCGCGACGCGGCCAGCGCCGCCCTCCTCGAGCGGGGCGAGCCCGCGCGCGCCGGGCTGGCC
Source organism: Planctomycetota bacterium (assembly GCA_019636275.1). Classification (GTDB taxonomy): domain Bacteria; phylum Planctomycetota; class J058; order J058; family J058; genus JAMLIC01. The sequence continues at coordinate 55,663 of JAHBXY010000039.1, forward strand.
CGCGCGGCCGCCAGCGCCGACGCCGAGGTCGCCTTCCGCGCGAAGGTCCTCCAGGCCGAGCTCGACCGCAAGGACCGGCTCGCCCGCTGGGGCCCGCTCGTGAAGCCCGAGTGGACGGCGCAGGTGCCCGACCTCCTGAACCGACTCACCCACCCCAACGCCGAGGTGCGGCTCGAGGCCCTGCGCGAGCTGGGCGCCGTGCAGGACCCCGACGTGGGCAGGCTGCTCGCCGACCTGTGCGCCGACCCCGACGACCGCGTGGCCTTCACGGCGGCGGGGGCGCTGCTGGCGCGCGGCGACCGCGCCGGCGTCGACCTGCTCGCCCGCGCCGTCCGCGAGGGGCACCCCGGCGACCGGCTGGCGGCCCTCGTGGCCCTGCGCGCCCACGGCAAGGCCGACGACGTCGACCGCGCCGCGCCGGCGCTCGCCGACGCCGAGGCCGACGTGCGCGCGGCGGCCGTCGTGGCCGTGCTCACGCTCGGCGGCGCCGCCGCCCTGCCGCGCGTCGAGCCGCTGCTCGAGGACCCCGCCGACGAGGTGCGCGTCGCCCTCGTCGACGGCCTCTCGGCCCGCGCCGGCGAGCCGGCCTGCCTGCGGCTGCTGGCGAGCCTCGTCCGCGACAAGAACGACCAGGTGCGCGCGACCGTCGTGGACGCCCTGGTCAAGGTGAAGGACCCGGTCGCCTACCGGGCGCTCGGCCAGGTCCTGGGCGACCCGGTGGCGACGATCGCGCGCCAGGCGCTCGGCGCGCTCTACAAGCTCGCCCAGAGCCCGCACGTGATGCTCATCCCGCCCGACGCGATCGAGCGCGCCGCGCGCACGAAGGACCCCCAGCAGCGCGACCACGTGGCCCAGCTCGCGATCCGCTACGTCGGCCGCGGCGGGGTCCTGTCGGTCGCCACGCTGGCGCGCTTCCTGGCCGACGAGGAGCCGCAGATCCGCGCCTGGCGCCTCGGCGGACGCTCCTGGACCGTGCTCCTCCTCGAGCACGTGCGCCAGCACCCGCTATCGCCGGCCGACGTCGCGGCCCTGGGGCGGCTGGTCGCGCACGAAGACCCGGACATCCGCATCAAGGGCTACCAGGTGCTCGGCAACGCCGCCCTGGCGCCGGGCGCGGGGGCGCTCCTGGCGCGGGGGCTCGACGACGCGCACCCGCAGCTCCGGGCCGACTGCGCGCGCTGGCTCACGCGCCCCGACGCCCCGCCCGACCTCCTCGACGAGGACGCCGCGCTCGAGATGCTGCGCATCGCCGCCCTCTCGCCGCGCCCGGAGGGCAAGCAGGCGGCGGCCGACGCCCTGCGCGGCGTGCCGCGCGCCGTGCTCGCGCCGGCGCTCCTGCGCGCCGCGCGCGTCCCCAACGAGGCCCTGCAGGCGGACGCCGGCGCGCGGCTGACGGCGCTCACGGGCGGGGCCCCGGCCTGGGACCCGGCGCGGCCGGAGCGCTCCTGGCGCGCGCTGGCCGCCTGGTGGTGGGCTCAGACGCACGGCGGGCAGTCGTCCGAGGAGACGATCCGCCGGCTGGTCGACGACAACCCGACCGCCCGCTGGCAGGCCGCGCGCGACCTCGCGACCCTGCCCACGCCCGGCGTGCGCAACGCCCTGGCCGCGTCGCTGGCGCAGGAGCCGCTCGAGTGGGTGCTCGAGGCCAAGCTCGAGGCGCTCACGGCGGTGCTGGGCGAGGCGCTGGGGTACAAGAAGGGGCTCCCGCCGGCGGAGCGGCGCGCCTGCGCCGACCGGCTGCGCCTGCGCGTGGTGGAGCTGATCCAGGACGAGGTCCGCGAGGACGCCAGGAGGGCCGCGCCGAGATGAACCTGGAGCGCCTGCGCAGGATCTGGCTGGGTCCCTTCCTCATCCTCGGCCCGGCGACGGCCGTCGTCCTCCTGTCGGCCTTCGTCTACGACTGGTGGGCCTACCGCCCCGACGAGCTGAAGCACCTGGGGCCGATCGAGCTCCTGTTCAACTACGAGATCGAGACGCTGCAGAACACGCTGGGCAACCTCGCCCAGACGGTCTCGGCGGTCATGGGCGTGGTCATCACGGTGGCGGCGATCGTCGTCCAGCTCTCGGCCACGCGCTACACGCCGCGCGTCACCGAGCTGTTCTTCCGCGAGCGCACGAACCTGCTCGTGCTCGGCTTCTTCGTCGTCACCTGCATCACGGCGATCTGGGTGAGCATCTCCGTCGGCAACGGCTTCCTGCCCCGGGCCTCGGTGATCCTCTCGGTCGTGTTCTCGTCGCTCTCGATCCTGCTCATCGTCCCCTACTTCTCCTACGTCTTCGACTTCCTGGACCCCGAGCGGATCGTGTCGCACATCCAGGACCAGGCGATCGCCGCCGCGCGCCGCCCGCGCGGCGACGTCGACGAGGCGCAGGGGCGCGTCCTCGACGGGATCGAGCAGCTCGCCGACATCGCCGTCGCCGCCGTGTCGCAGCAGGACAAGATCATCTCGGCGCGCGCCGTCGACGCCCTGCGCGTGCTCACGGTCAAGTACACCGAGACCAAGGCCGCGCAGCCGGCGGCCTGGTTCGAGCCGGGGCGGCGCGTGTGCGGCAACCCCGACTTCCTGTCCATGAACCAGGAGGCGCTCTCGGACCTGGTCCGCGACCGGGTGTGGGTGGAGTGGAAGGTCCTGCGCCAGTACCAGGCGATCTACAACGAGGCGCTGGCCTCGAACCCCGACATGAACTACCTGATCGCCATCAACACCCGCTACCTGGGCGAGGCGATCCTCTCCAAGGGCGCCGGCCCCGCCCTGCGCCTCGTGATCAAGTTCTTCAACACCTACATGCGGGCGACGCTCAACAAGCGGCAGGTGCGCACGGCCTACAACCTCATGAACCAGTACCGGCAGCTCGTCGAGGCGATCGCGGTCGCCGGGCACGACGACCTCGTCGTCGAGGCGACCGGCTACCTGCGCTACTACGGCCAGACCGCCCACGGCATGGACCTGGGCTTCGTCACCGAGACGATCTCCTACGACCTCGCGACGCTGTGCGAGGTGACCCACCGGCTCGGCTCGGACGCGCACGACCGCCTGCTCGGGGCGCTCCTCGAGCTCGACAAGGAGGCCGAGAGCGCCTCGCAGGAGACGACCCTGCGCGGCGTGCGCAAGGCGCAGGCGCGCCTGGCGGCCTTCTACCTGGAGCGGGGCGCCGAGGCGGCCGCGCGGCGGATCCACAAGGACATGGAGCTCGAGCGGGCCGAGCGGCTGATCTCGATCCGCGACGAGCTCCTGAGCGTCGCGTCGAAGGACTTCTGGGAGGTGATCGACCGCGGGGCGAACTTCGACTACATGGAGCCGGCCCGCAAGGAGCACCTGCGGCGCTTCTTCGAGTGGTTCCCGACGACGGTCCGGCGGCCGACGGCGCGCACGGAGGTCGTCCCCCGCGAGGCCGAGAGCACGAACACCGCCCTGAAGGCGCCCTCGGGGGCAGCGGCTGACGAGCGGCCGGTGGCCGGCTGACCTGACGCCGGCGGGCGGCGGGCCGCCGGCGGGCGGCGGGCTGACGCCGCTCACGCCAGCCGGAACAGCTCCTCGACGACGAGCTCGAACCCCGGCAGCGCCGACGAGGCGCAGCGCGCGCCCGCGGCGAAGGAGCGCGGCTCGTCGGGCGCACGCTCGAGGTCGTAGCGGGTGACGGTCTCGTCCTGAGGGTCGACGACCCAGTACTCGCGCACACCGTGGCGCGCGTAGAGCCGCTTCTTCGCGCCGAGGTCGAGGTGTCGGGTGCCGGGCGACAGCACCTCGACGACGAGGTCGGGGGCGCCGTGCACGCCGTCGTGGGCGACGCGGTCCAGCCGGGCCGTCGACACGAACAGCAGGTCGGGCTGCAGCACATCGTGTTGGCTCAGGTAGACGTCGAGCGGCGAGCCGCCCACGTAGCCGAGGCCGCCGGCGCGGACGAACGCTCGGAGCCGGCCGCCCAGCTCCCACACGAGGTCCTGGTGGCGACGGGAGGGCGCTGGCGTCGTCCGGACGAGCTCCCCCTCGATCAACTGATGCCGCGGCCCCGTCTCGGGCAGCGAGCGGTAGTCGTCCGCCGTGAACTTGACGTCGGCGCGCACCACGCCTCCCAGCTTACCAGCGAGGCGCGCCTCACTCATGGGCACGTCGGGCTGGACCCACCCCGGCCAAGGCCTGGGCGTCAGCGCCCGGCCTCGAGCCGCGCGAGCCGCGCGTCGAGCGCCTGGCGCAGGCCGAAGGCCGCCGGCACGTGGCCGACATCGCGGGCGAGCGCCAGGAGCGCGCGCGCGAGGCGCAGGTCGCCCTCGGCCTCGGCGAGGTCGGCGCGGGCCAGGAGGACGCGGGTCGGGTCGTCGTCGCACAGGGCCTCGGCGACGAGCAGGTCGACGCGCGCCCGCGCCAGGTCGCCCTGCGCATGGTGCCCGCGGCCGCGCGCCAGCCAGGCCTGCCAGGCGGTCGGCGCCAGATCGAGCGCACGCCCGGCCGCCTCGAGCGCGCCGGCCGCGTCGCCCCGCGCCGCGCGCACCTCGCCCAGGCGCCCGAGGGCGACCGCGTCGTCGCGGCGGCGGGAGAGGGCGGCCTCCTCGGCCGCGAGCAGGCGGCGCGAGGCCTCGTCGAAGTCCGGATGGTCGCGCGGCGGGAGGACGAGCGGGTCGGCGCGCGTCGCCGGCGCG